>JABWAU010000103.1 GCA_013360875.1 Anaerolineales bacterium
ATCTTCTTCAACATGTACGCCCTGTTCGGGTTTGGGACGAGCCTGGAGCAATACTTCGGGCATGGCAGGGTTCTTACACTGTACGTGCTGGGCGCGTTCGCGGGGAACGTCACGTCCTTCCTGTTTTCGGATGGGTATTCCATCGGCGCGTCCACTGCGGTCTTCGGCTTGATCGGCGCGGAGGCGGTCTTCCTGTATCGCAACCGCGTTCTGCTGGCGGGGTATTTCAGGAGGGCAATCGGGAACGTACTTTTCATCATTGCGATCAACCTGTTTCTGGTCGGGTCCCTGCCCGGCATTGACAACTGGGGACACGTCGGCGGGCTGGTCGGCGGGTTGATGTTCACGTGGTTTGCCAGCCCGCTGTGGGAGATTGAGGGCATCCAGCCCATGCTCCACCTGGTGGATAAACGGCCAACGCGCGAAGTGGTCACGGGCGCGGCATTGGTGGCGCTGGTCTTTGGCGCGTTGACGGCGTGGGGGATGGTGAGGTAGGTGGGAAGGGAGAAGTAAAAAGTAAAAAGTGGGAAGTAAAAAGCCTGCCCTGAGCGCGGTCGAAGGGTGGGAAGCGGGTGAATGGAGAGTTGGAGGCTGACGACTGTTTCGGTCACTGTACTGCGACATTCATGTCGCTCCTCTGCGGCGCAAGATGAATCTTGCGGTACTGCGACATTCATGTCGCTCCTGCCCGGCAATTACCTGAAAAGTCCCTCCTTTACAGGTACCATTGCGTAACATCAGTTAAGAGGATTGCAAGAGTAGAGATTTGGAGGATCAAGATGTGGACAGCGGTTCAGATCGCGCTGGGGTTGACGGGCATTCTGTTGATTCTGGGCGGCGACAGGCTCTCGATGCCGATCATGTCTTACGGAGGCGTCGCGCTCATGGGCATGGCTTCGATGGCAATCGGCTTGGAGGCCGTCGTCACGCGGCACATCGTGGTGGGAAGTCGTTACGCCCGGTCCACGTATACGGGTATTGCCGCCATCGCGCAAGGGATTCAATTCAACGTGCTGGGGTGGTTCCTGCTGGGAGTCGCGGTCTTCGCGTATCTGGGCGTTGACAGTGGAAGGGATATCTTCCTGCGCTTCGTCCGCCGTCCCGGTCTTCCGATCCTGGTCTTCGGTTTGTTCTGTCTTTTACAGGCTGTCATCGGCATTTCCGGCTCGCGGGAGGACAGGGAGGGCGAACGCTGGATCGTGCTTTTGAACCTGCTCGTTTCCCGCCTGCTGCCGGGCTTGATCCTCATCCTGATCGGTCTGGGCGCGGTGGGCTTGGGTCTGTTCGAGATCGTCGCGCCGGATGCCTTCGATGATATGGGCGGGGGATTTTTGGAAATGCTGTATGGGATTGGGAATTAGGGGTTGGAGAATTGGGAACTCCGCGCGGAACGATTCCTACCTGGATGATTTTCGTTGCCGCGTGAACGAGGCGATCCGCCCTTCGGCCGTTTTGATGTATTCGGGATCAACGTCATATCCCACGTATTTCCTTTCGGATTTCAATGCCGCGATGGCTGTCGAGCCGCTTCCCATGAACGGGTCGAGGACCACGTCGCCTTTGAACGTATAAAGTTGGATCAGGCGATAGGGCAACTCGACCGGAAAAGGCGCGGGGTGTTTCACCTTCCTTGCAGATTCGGGATTCATCGTCCAGACCGATTTCGTCCATTCCATGAATTGTTCCTTGGAGATCGTGTTTTCCCTGCCGCTCTTTTTTCGCTCGAACGCGCCTTTGGAGAAAACGAGGATGTATTCGTGGGTATCGCGCAACACAGGGTTGGAAGCGGACTGCCAACTGCCCCACGCCATGGACACCCCCGCGCCGGCACCTTTAGTCCAGATGATCTCGCCGCGCATTTTGAAACCAATCTCTATCATCATCTGTGAAATGTAATCGGAAAGCGGAATATACGGTCTGCGCCCGAGGTTTGCCACGTTGACGCAGGCGCGCCCGCCGTGAACAAGCACGCGATAAGTTTCAGTAAAAACGTTTCCCAGGAGTTGCAGATATTCCTTCAAAGACAGGTCTGCGTCGTATTCCTTGGAGACGTTGTAGGGCGGCGACGTCACCATTAGGTGCAATGAGTTGTCGGGAATTTCCTTCATGTTCTCGGAAGTCCCCAAAATGATCTTGTTTTCATACTCAACGGGGAATGGATTGTCTTTAAGGGGATGGGTCTCGTTCCCATTCTCTCCCAATTCGGAATAGAGTCTCGAGTTGTAATATCCCGACGAGTCGTGGCTGACCCTCGGCGTCGTCCCAAACCTGCTGGTTTTGGAGCCTCTTTCCATTTCGCGATTATAGTCGGAATTTCACGGCTTTATCTCGAACACCGTCCCGGCGCTGGTTCCCTGCACTTCGGGGAAGAAGGCTTGCCAAGCATGGGCGGGTAACACGCGAAATTCGCCCGCCTGCACGGGGATGAGGGTATACGTCAGGATGTAGGTTCCGGCGGGGAGGTAATCCGCGGTGAAGAGGATGCCCTCGTCGTGGATCTGCGGTTCGTTGAACAGCCACCAGCCCCACCCGTCCGCGAACGGATCTTCATCCTCGAACTGAACCTGCACGCCGGTCGAATCGATTCCCAACCGGCTGGTCTTGAGGTTGTGGTTCAATATCTCCATGCCTGCGGGGATGTGGTCTTCCACCATGACGTAGTACGAATCGTGAGGCAGGGTCAGTGTCAGTTGCGCGGTGACGCTTTGGTCAGAGCCAATTTGAAGGGACGAAAGAGGCGCACAACGATTTATCTCTGTTGCACCCTGCCCGGCGCGGCAATACACACGCTCGACGCTCATCCCGGCGTTCAACGGTTTCACGTCCTCCACCGGGCGGTTGACTCTCAGCGCGACGTTGTAATACAGCCGCCCAAGCCCGTCTTCGCGCTGGATCGTTAGCAGGTTGGGCGAATCGGAAGAAAGCGATTCGAGCGGGACGTACGCTCGAAGCGGCGTGAGTTGAATGCCGTTCACGTCGCCGCTCGTGAGCGGAGCGCCGTTGAGCGCGGCGTTGAAGGCAAAGTCGGAGCGCAGGTCGCCGATCCCGACCATCGCCTGGTTAAGCGCCATCATCGCCCAGGCGTTCTCGTGACCGGCGTTCCACAAACCGCGCGCGTCCCGATGCGCGGCGAGATAACGAACCGCCTCGAAGATGATCTGGTTGGCGGGATCGAGTTGCGAAAGCACGTAAACGACGATCGAGGTGGCGTACACGGGCGAGCCGCGTCGGAGGGCGCTTACGGCTGGCGTTTCCCAATGCGCGCTGGATGCGGTGCGGATCGCCTCGGTTTCGAGGTTCGAGATCAGGTCCCGCACGCGCGGGTCCGCGGGGTTGACGAAATGGAGGATGCGCGCAAGCCAGGCACGGCTCGCGGGACTCATGCGGTCGCGCGCCTCGTATAATGAATTGGCAGACGTCTGGTCGGTGACGCCCATTTCGCCCAAAACGAATTGAACGAACGCGGCATCGTCGAGTTCGGCGCCGCTCGTGTTCGCGTTGATCTCCGTCTGCGTCTCCTGCAGGAATGCGACCGCGCGATCCAACGTTTCTTCATTGACCGGCGCGCCGATGGTCTTTGCGCGGGACAAGCCGAACAGAACGTAGGCGGTAATATATGGGTCGCTTTGATCGTGCGTGCCCCACCAACTCCAACCGCCATCCGCGTTTTGCATGGACTGTAACCGGCTCACGCTCGCGTTGAGATTCCTTTCCACCCTTTCCGAGAGGGCGGGGTCGCTCAAGCCGGAGTTGTTCAGGGCGCGGTGAACTTCGATGTTCGGGAGGAGATACGAGAGATTCGCCTCCGCGCTGACGGCATACGGCGGGACCTCCATCGCCTCCAACGCGGACAATAAACTGCCCGCCAGCGAAGGGCTTAATTCCACCTCCAAGCCGCTCCCCGCGCCGGGGACGAACGTGCGCGGAAGCGAGATGACCTCCTGAAGGGAGGACGCGCCGCGCAACAACCCGCCGGTCACGAACGCCTGCGGAGCGACGTAATGCAGGATGGGCAATTTGCCCCACACGGGACGCGCCGAATCCTGCAACGAGGGCGTTCCGCTGGAGGCGACCGAAAACACCAGGTCGGCAGAGTCAGCCAGTCCCGCCTCGCCCCACCATTCCAGGCGTGCCTGCGCGTTCGGTGAGATGTCGAACGTGCGCGTGGCGGAGGCGGGATTATCGAGGACGAACCCTTCGCTTTGGAGGTTGACGGTCACATTCAGCCTCCCGCTCGTGTTGTTGTTGACGACCGCCGCCAGCAACACGCGATCCCCGCTGACCAGAAACCTCGGCGTGACCGGGCGGATCAACAACGGCTTGGTCGAAACGATCTGCGTCTCCGCCTGACCGACCTTCGTGTCCATCGTCAAGCCGCGCACGTCCACCTGCCAGGTGGAGAGCGAATCGGGCAGGGTCATCGTCACCTGACCGCGCCCCTCGGAGTTCGTGATGAGCGAGGGGTTCCAATAAGCCGTATCGGGGAAATCTTCGCGCACGAAGGGCGCTTCTTCGCCACCTCCGCCGCCCAGCCCGCCGGGTTCGAGGGCATCGCGCCCGCCGTACGCCGCAAGCGAGAGACCGGTTTCGACGCCGAGCGGTTGATTGCTGTAGAACGCAGGCAAAATGTCTTCCGCATTCGGGTCAGCCAATGCCAGCGTGGCAAGATCCACCACCGACAACGAAAACTCTCCCTGCACGGGCTGGTCCTGATGATCCGTCACCACCACATCGAACGTGACCTGATCGCGCGGTCCCGCCTCGGGAGGATTCGAGAACAATTGCACCTTCAACTCCTGCGCTTCCGGCGCGACGGGCAGGTTGACCAGCCCGTGACGGAAATCGTTGCCCTGTCCCAGCGCCGTGACGCTGAGGTAAACGTTCGGAGCGTCGTCATCCGTGATGGGCAGGGAATATTCCGTTCCGCTGCCGGTCAATTGGATGGTTTCAGCCTTTGAAACCAGTCCGCGCTCGACCGTGACCAGCGCGATGGAACTGGTGGGGAACGGGTTGGGGATGAAGACTTTGGCGGTATCGCCCGCGTTGTACGAATCCTTGTCGGCGGTCAATTCGAGCCTTTGATTCGGCAGGTCGGGCCATGCGGCTGTGCCTGCGCCTCTCACCCAGACGAGAACCTGCGAGCGCGCGCCGTCGCCCGAAACGTCGAGTACGTAGGTCCCGGCATTGGGTGGAATGAACGAAAGGCGCGCCTTGCCGTCCGGTCCCGTTGCGAGGTTGCTGCTGCTTCCGGGCAGGTACACGGGTTTGTAGGTGGGGAAGCCTGCAGAGTCCGTTTCCTTTTCCCAGCGCACCTGTTTGAACTCGGCTGTAAGCACTCTTCCGCCGGAAGCGTTCCCCTCCCAGTCCACGGTATAAACCTCGAACCCCAGCGCGGACTTCGCTTCGCCCACCCATTGCTCGGGGCGCAAGCCGATGTAAAACTCCGAGGGATGAATGCGCAATTCGCTTCGCGCGCTGACGGGCAGGCCCGTCTCGTCTGTGGCGGTCGCTTCCAGAGTGAGAAGTTGGGGCGCGTCCGATTCGGGGATGGCTGTCAGATTGATGGTCAGGGTCCCGCCTGGGGAAGTCTGAGCCGTGCCTTCGTTCAGGAATCGGCCCAGGTAGCCGGAGTCGACTCCGGTCGGAAAGCGGAACACATTCAGCCAGTCGGTCTCGATCAAGCCGGTCTGATAGTTCGGGATGTGAAAATAATCGGGCTTTGTGTACAGCGACCAGCGGACATCCACGTTCCCGGCCGGCGCGTCGAAGAAATAGCGCGCGTTGACGTTCGCGCTGGCCGGGTCTCCCTGCCTGATCTCGGCGGATGCGAATTTGACGTCGAGGTTGATTTCGGGCTTGCGATATTCCGCCACCTGGAAAGAGAGATAGAATTCCAATCCGCTGTTGAAGAAGGTGTAATAGCCCGGCACGGCGTCCTGCGAAAGTTCGAACTGACCGTTGAACGTGCCGTATGGCGAAAGTTGCGCGTTGAGGTTGGCGAGTTGCGTGCCTTGCGCGTCGTTCAAAATGACCGGCACGGAGTTGACGGTCGGCAGTTCGTAGCGCCCGTTGAACGCCTGCCGCACAACGCCGCGATAATACACCGTCTGCCCGGGGCGATAGATGGGACGATCCGTGTACATGTAAATTTTGAGGCGCGGCGACTGCACGCGCTGGGAGTATCCGAAGTCCCAGGCGTTGATGCCCATGTTCCAGTTGCTCGTGGCAAACGCAAAGTTCTCTGCGCCGGGCGTGCCAAGCACGGCAAAGACCGACCCTTCGCGCACGCTGATCTCGCCCTGCCACAATCCCTCATCATCGGTCGCGCCGGATGCGATGACGTTCCCCGCGTCGTCGTAGATCGCGACGGGCGCGTTGCGGACCGGCGTTTGCGAGGGCAAATCCACCGCCCAGACGAGCGCCTGCGTCGCGCCGGCTTTGAACGTCAGGTTGACCTGACTCGAAGCGACAAAGTGAACGCGCCTCGCTTCGAACTGGGACGAAGCGACGTTCACGTAATACAAGCCGGGCGGGAGTTGGGCGTTCGCTTGCGCGAGGTTCAACTTCACTTCACCGGCCCGATTAGGCGGCAGGTCGAAGGTTTGCGAAAACGTGGAAGCCTCATCCGACGTGTATGCCTGCTGGAGTTCGTACGAGTTATGGAGCGTGAAAAACTCCTGCAGGGGCAACGGCGCAACAGTCACATTCACATCCGTCACGTTCAGCGCGTCCGCGTACAACACGGGCTCATCGGGACGTACGAACAACGCCGAGACGCTGAACGGTTTCACCGCCAGGTATGGGGACAAGGACGGCGTGCGCACCTCCAGCGTAAACGGTTCGCCGAGCAACTGCCCCCATTGGTCGCCGATCCGCCCGGATAACTCGATCACGTAATCCGTGCCGGGCAGAAACCCGCCGAACACGGAAAGCGTTGCACCCTCGGCGTTCGTATCGAGATTATCTATGGCGGGAGAGACGGTCACAAGATCGCTGTATTCACCCGGCGCCAACGGCGCGGTAAACGTGAACGTGGTTGACCCGTAGTTGGTTTCGGTGGCGCTCACTCCAAAGTTGTCGAACGTCCGCAGGACCGCGCCGTACGCGTCTCCGAGCGTCATGCCGCTTTTCGATCTTGTCTCCGCGCCCACGTTCAGTGTGTAGCCCGCGCCGCGCGCGAGCGTCCTGCCGGGCGAAAAGGTCAATTCTGTGTCTTCTTCGTTCCATGCGAACGAACCGCTCACCGAGCCTTCGGGTCCGCTGAAGGAAAAATTCGATTGCGCGCTTTCACGATCCATCGGCTGGTTGAACGTCAATTTGATCTCTGCATCCAGCGGGATGGATTCTTCGGCGGACGGACTCACCGAGACGACGCGCGGGCGCGCCGTGACGAACTTCCACGCATTGACCACGCTTCGATCCAACCCGACGCCTGATCCCGTTTTCAAAGCCTCGCTCACGCTGACGGTGTATTCCGTCCCGCCCAGCATGGCTGGTTCGGGATAAAAAATGTAAGTGCTGGTGTTGATCCATTCGCCCCTGCCATTCACTGACGGTTGAATGTTGAACGCGGGAGGCAGCGAGGCAGGGTCCGCGCCCAGCGGAACGACCGGCTGGTTGAACGAGACCGCGATGGCGGACTCCACGTTCACGTCGGTCGAGTTCGCCCCGGGTAACCGGTTCGTCGCGCGCAGGTAATCTGCAACGACAAAGGAAAGTTGGATGGGTTCCGCGATGCCGAATCCACTGGCGGATTGGATGGTGTCCGCGAGGACGATATTCAGTTTCGAGTTTGGAGTGTAGGGTTCGGCAGGGGTGAATACCAGGGTCGCTTCGTCGCTCCACGTGAACGCTCCGCCGGGCAATCCGCTGAACGCGGATTCGACGGAGGCTTTGTTCATCGCCTGATTGAAGTAAAACACGATGGGGGAAAGATGTCCGATGATCGTATCGGACGGAGGATCCGTTTCGACGAGAGCGGGCGGATACGCCTGTTGGATCGTCTCCGGGGCTTCGGCGGTCGGGGTGGGCGGCGAGACGAAGGGCAAAGTGGGTGCGCGCCCGCATGAAGCGAGGATCAGGCTCATCAGGAGAAGGCAGTTCAAGGCAAGGGTGGATGCGCCGATCCCGGTCGCAGTGAAACGGAATCTCTTCATACGTCCTCAATACATGGTGAAATCATCGTCCCGGTTCATTATACTCGTGATGCTTGTCCGGGGAATCGAAAAAGGACACGGATGATCCGCGTCCTTTTCGAGTCGAGGGATGTCGTCCCGTATTATTCGCCCGCGTTTACGATCGCATCCACCGCCACCGCGATTTCCTGGAAGGAGGCGATCTTGCCGGGTTCGCCCACCGGGTTTCCATTCACAAATACGCTCGGCGTCCCGCTGACTCCCAGTTCCTCAGCGCGGTCGAAGTCCGCCTGGATCGCATCCCGGTATTTGTTGTCCCTGAAGCAGGAATTGAACGCGTTCATGTCCAGGTTGATCGCCTCAGCCATGGCTTGCAGGCGTCGGTTGCTCAGGTTGCCGAGGTTCTCGCCGTTCCAGTTTGCGTAGATGACCGCCTGCATGTCCCAGAATTTGCCCTGTTCGTTCGCGCACATGGCGGCGTTGGCAGCCTGGTCGGACTCGCCGCCGTTGCCTGCGCCCGCCCCGTCAATGAACGGATAATGGCGGAAGACCAGGCGCGCTTTGCCGGTCTCGACCAAGTATTGGATGATCAGCGGTTCGATGTTCTCCATGAAGAACTGACAGGCGGGGCATTGAAAATCCTCGAACACTTCGATCACTGCGGGCGCGTTGGGGTCGCCCAGGCTTAATCCGTCCGGATTGGGCAGGGTCTTTGTCTCTGGGATGATGAGATCGTCAATTGTGGTGAATTGGGGCCAGATGAACGCAACCACCAGCAGCGCCGCCCCCACTGTGATCAAGCCGATCGTGATCAGGCGATTCCGCATTTCCTGTTTTCGCATCTTCTCGCGCCGTTCCTGGCGTTTGCTTTTCTTTTCGACGGTCATTCAAACATGCTCCTTGTTGCAATATGTTGTGCTGAATTTTCCCATGCCCATATCTTTTTGTCTAGGAAAAAGTTAGGCGGGATTAAGGAAACCCATGTAACGTGTTGCATGTTGCGCAAACCTGAGCGAAACCTCACTGTGGGACGAAGTACGCAACAGGGTTTCTCTCAACTCGTTTGAAACATTCCCATAAGATTTTCAGACGCTTTATCAGTGGTTCGATTGGAGCGTCCTTGCAACCTCTCCGTGTTTTCCTTCGTTATATAATCCAACTGATGCAAGACAGCGATTTGTTGAAGAAATACGAACCGGTGCTGCGCTTTGCCAAAAGCGAACGGTTCTTCCCAATGGCGGTCGAGCCTTATCTCGACCGATGCCACCTCCTCCCGAGCGGACCGCAGGGCGCGGTGGAAATGCTGCTGCATCTCCATGAATCGGTCAGGACGCGCATCGGCAAACTGCACAGCGGGGAATATTACCTGCGCTTCGTCAACGACCCGTTGATCGATTCCGATGTTTGGGTCTGGTGGGGAGCATTATCTGTCGTCATTGCAGTTGCGGGGTGGTTTGTGTCAGGCTGGCTTGGTGTGGAGATCGCAGCCATCCTTTCATTGACCGCAGCGTTCGTCATCTTTATGCAGGCTTCGCCCATACGTTTGAGGATCATCCCCGCCGCGTTCGTCACGGTGATCTTCATCACATTGGAAGTTGCCCCGATCTGGTTTTTTCTTACACCGCATCCCTTCATCAGCGTTCAAATCGAATACCTTGTTTTGCTGCCGATCTACCTGATCGCGCTGTTCTATCTGTTCGTGCGCACGATGAAATTCATCTTCGACCACATCATCCCTGAATTGCCCGGCGTGGTGATGGACATGCTCTCGCAAGCCACCGAGACCGTTGCGCGCAAGTCTTATTTTCAATATGCGGAGATGACCGAAGAGGAACGCCAGCCTGTCTACTACGGGCGGGTAATTCATGAAAACGAATGGACGATCCTGCAATACCACTTCTTCTACGCCTTCAACGACTGGCGGCTGGGGGCGAACGGCATCAACCATCACGAGGGCGATTGGGAAATGGCGGCTGTATACCTGAAACATGACGAGCCATATGCCGTGTTGTTGTCCCAGCATGGTTCCGGTGCGATGGAGTTATGGAAGGACGTGCGCCGCGTCAGGGATACTGATGGGGAGGAAACGACACATCCGCTCATTTATGCGGGATTGGGTTCCCACGCCAACTACAGCAAACCCGAAGTGATCCGCGTCCATCGTCTGTTCAATGAGGGATGCCTGCAGCGCTTCCTCTACTGGACCGACGGCCTGCTCCGCTTTCTATTCCTGCTCTTCAACCCGAGCCAGCGCGCCCGTCAGATCGCCCTGCACGAACTGGCAACCCATCCCGCCACCGCGCTGACCGAGGAAACCTTTGCCAGCCTGCGCGACGAAAAGGATCACTACCTCGTCAGCCTGCCGATGGAGATCGCCACCGGAGACGGCTTCCGCATCGGCGTGGACGGCGACCACAAACATGAGGAAGTTGGCAAATCCACGAGTTACCTCAAGCGCGTCATGTCCGACCGCGAGGTGACGCATCCGCCCTCGCGCGAGTGGAGGCAGGTCTTAATTTCCGAAGAAACGGATTGGGTGGAATTCAAGGGGCTATGGGGTGTCAAAAGCCTGCTCGCCGATGAATCCGGTCCGCCGGGACCCAAATGGGGCAGGCCCGATCAATTCTTCGCCGTTCATCCGCGCAAACGCTGGGAGCATCCACTTGAGTGGTTGAGGGAGTTGGAGAGTAGACGATAGACGGCGGACCGCAGACCATGATCTATCGCCCTGGCTTATCTTCCCCACCTCGCGTACACTGCCTGTGACAGCAGCCTCCCCGCGCTTTGCTCGCGGGTAATCAATTCTCCCATCTCGATTTTGCCGCCAAATCCCTTCATCATTTCATCCAACGCCTGCGCCACGTGGATCGCCGAAGCGCGAACTGCGTAAACCGTCGTCACAACGAACAAAGGATCTTCGGTCAAACACGCGCGGCAGGCTTCGAGCAAATTAGGCAAAGATCTATAGACTTCCCACACCTCGCCTTTCGGTCCGCGCCCGAATTTGGGCGGGTCGAGAAGGATGCCCTCGTACTTGACTCCGCGTCTCGCTTCGCGCTGGACGAACTTTAACGCATCATCCACGATCCAGCGGATGGGTTTCTCCGTCAGATTGGATAAAGCCTGGTTCTCGCGCGCCCAGGCTACAGATTTCTTCGAAGCGTCCACGTGAGTCACTTTGGCTCCAGCGGACGCGGCGGCGAGGGTGGCGAGTCCGGTATATCCAAATAAGTTCAAAATGTTGATTTCTCTTTTCGATTGAGCAATCAAGCCGCTGAACCAATCCCAGTGTGCCGCTACTTCGGGGAACACGCCCAGGTGACGCCCCGGCGTGGTCATTGCCCAGAAGCGCAAATCTCCATATCTCATCTCCCACTTCTCTTCGACCTGCCTCTTGAAATCCCAATGCCCTCCGCTTTCCTCGCCCGTGGGGACAAAGACCGCATCCGCGTTCTTCCATTCGGAATCGAGCGAACGCCTCCACATCGCTTGCGCCTCGGGACGCACAAACACATATCTGCCAAAGCGTTCGAGTTTCAAACCGCCGCCGCTGTCGAGCAGGGCGTAATCTTTCCAGTTCTTTGCCTCGAGCAGGGTAAACGAATTCTCCAATTCTCAGTTCTCCAATTACAAATTACCCAATTACCCGTCCAAGCCCATTTTCCCGGCGCCTCCTCTCATAGGACTACAGAGGGGGTGGGAAAATTGGACAAACCCACTTGATTTTTCCTTTGAAAAGCGTATAATGTGGGAAGAAGTGGTAGAAAGTGGTAGACAATGGCAGGACGCCGGTTGCGCCGGCGTTCATCCGTTAATAGGCAGTATAGCACAAATGTTCTTGGGTCAGTTCCAGCACACGCTCGATGACAAGGGTCGCCTGATGGTGCCGGCGCGTTATCGCGACCTGCTGGCGGCCGGCGCCTACATTACTCAGGGCTTTGACAGATGCCTGATGGTGATGACGGAGCCGCACTTCAATGAAGTGTACGCGATGCTCAACGGCTTGAACACGGCGGACCAAGCGGCTCGCATGTTGCGCCGCCTTATCCTCTCGACCGCATACCAGGTCGAAGTGGACAAGGTCGGGCGCATCCTCATCCCGCAGAACCTGCGCGAATTCCTGGGCGTGACGAACGGCGAACTCATCGTGGCGGGACAGGGAGAATACTTCGAGGTATGGACTCCCGCCGAATGGAAAGCCCAAATGGACAACCTTCAGGACGTGGAAGCCAACGCCCAGCGTTTCGCCACGCTCAATCTTTCGAAGACCTCTGGAGCGTAGAGCGCAGTCTCCACTGCGCCGCTTATCCTCGGCGTGAGGGAACGCCTTCTACGCAAATGAATGACTCGCCGCACCGACCCGTACTTTACAAAGAGATTATACACGCGTTGCAACCCAGGCGAGGCGGGCGTTATGTGGATGGAACATTGGGCGCGGGCGGACATGCCCGCGGCATTTTGGAGGCGTGTGCGCCAGATGGGCAACTGCTGGGTCTGGATGTGGACCCGCAGGCGTTGGCGGTCGCTCGTAAGACCTTGGCTCCTTACGAACACCGCATCCATCTGGCGCAAGCCTCCTACACGACTCTATCCGCGCAGATGAAGCGACTCGGCTGGGATCAGGTGGATGGCATCCTGCTCGACCTGGGCGCATCCTCCATGCAGTTCGATGCGCCCGAACGCGGTTTTTCGTTCATGCAGGACGCTCCGCTCGACATGCGCTTCGGTCCCTCCGTTCCGCAGACCGCCGACGATCTGGTGAACAAGTTATCAGAACGGGAACTGGCTGACTTGATCTACAGATATGGCGAGGAACGGGAGGCGCGCCGCATTGCGCGCGCCATCGTCCATGCGAGACCGCTTCACACCACCCGCGAACTGGTCGCTGTGATAGAAGCCGTCTCTCCCCGGCGCGGCAAACGCGTCCACCCCGCGACCCGGACGTTTCAAGCCCTCCGCATCGCGGTCAACGACGAACTGGCGTCGGTGGAGGCGGCGCTTCCGCAGGCGGCGGCAGGCTTGAGGTCCGGTGGAAGACTCGCAGTGATCTCCTTCCACTCGCTGGAGGATCGCATCGTCAAGGACTTCTTCCGCGAACAGAGCCGGGACCTCGTCAACCCGCCCTACGAAAGAATCTACGAGGTCGAGCGCAGGGCAACGCTGAAAGAGGTGAACCGAAAACCCATCACGCCCTCGGACGAAGAGATCAAAGACAATCCGAGAGCGCGCAGTGCGAAACTTCGCATTGCGCAAAAATTGTAATGCCGACTTAAATCGGCGCTACGCGACCCATTCGCCCAAATAGAAGGTCGTCATGCAGGCAACCAGATTCATCCATGCTTACAAACAGGCTCCCTGGCGCGTGCAACGCCAGTATGTCGGCGCGTTCCTGCTTGTCGTGATCGCGCCCGCCCTGGTTGCCGCGTTATACCTCGACCTTTCCGCGCGCACGGCGCTTGCCGGACGCGAGATACAGGAACTGGAGATCGAAATCGCCTCGCTTCAACGCTCCAACGCCGACCTGCAAACCGAACTCGCCAACCTGACCTCCTCCGCCGTGATGCAGCAACGCGCGCTCGAACTGGGATACCGCCCTGTTCAACCCGGCGAACTCGATTACGTTTTCGTGCCGGGATACGCGCCTCCCGAACCGGCCATCCTGC
>JABWAU010000011.1 GCA_013360875.1 Anaerolineales bacterium
GTGAGATATAACGCGCCGAAGACCTGATAGATCAGCCCCTGTGTGCCAATGCTGAAGAACAACGCAGTGAACATAACGAACAGGGCAACTTCGATATATGCCCAGATTGTAGTTGTTGGGATGCGGGCGGCGTCTGTGCCGTAACGGCGCGCCAGCGAGCCCAGCAGAAGGAAATACAGACCGAACATCAGGAACTCGCCCGTATTCAACAGGATGTCGAGGGATGGAGGCTTGACGAATCCCGCCCAGAAATTCAACTCATCTCCCAGGGGCCAGAACAACGGCACGCCGTTGAACCAGATCAGCAAGTCAAGAAGCACGTGCATCAGGATGCCTGCGCCAAAACCGACGCCGAAATTCCTCCATTTTATGTTCCTCGTAAGCGCCGCGATGACATAAAACAACAACGCCATGAAAATGATGGTGAAAATACTGTGCGTGAACGTGCGGTGATACTGGTCGGGGTCGGGCAGTTTGGCAAGCGCCGCGTAGGCAACAACGAGATTATCCAGGTCGGGGAACATGTTGCCCAGCACCGCGCCAAGCAGGAACCATTCGCGTTTCGGCATCCACTTGCGTGAAACGATGCCCACCATTGCATGAATTCCAGCCTGTGCCATGAGGGTCTCCTTTGGTTTGACTCATACAACCCCGCGAATACAAAAAGGGAACGGAATGATCCGTTGAGCCTAAACCGTGCGCTCCTCAGGCGACCTTCAGACACTTTCCTTTTTTGGGGGCGGGTTGTCTTGACATTCATGGATAATATCTCGATCGGATAAAAATTGAATCATTGTAATCCAGTAATACTGGATTTATAATCGTTGCAGACTCGAAACATGCGCACGACTTATGTTTTGAAATCGCAATTTCGACAGGAGGACTTGTATGAAACGAATACCGCTACCGGTTTTATTATCGTTCGCGATGATATGGCTGGTTTTGGGTATGAGCGGGGTAACTTCATCTTCAGCGCAACAAAACAATCCAACCCCTACCATCACTGAATTCGTAACCTCTACGCCTCCTGGACCCGCTACGGCGTCCGCTGGCGATCTGGAAGACAGGGTCGAGCGGTTGGAGATTGCCCAGGAAGAGACAATACATTCGCTGACCTCGATCAATGAATACAATCAATTTTTGTTCACGCTGACCGGGGGGATCGTCGCCCTCCTTGTCGGCATTCAGGGATTTGCAACCTATATCCAGTTCCGGAGGGAACGGGAACGGGAGGAACGCCAGATTCGACGCGAATCCGCCATGGACGACGCGCAACTTACGGGTGCAAAGCGGGTGTCGGATATTATGAACGTTGTCCAACAAACGCTTGAAAGCCGCCTTCTGGCCGAGCAGGCAGAACGTGAAAAAGCCGAAAATTTGCAAAAGCAACTGGAAGATGTCGCGAACAAGTTCGACCGTTTGAATACTTTCTATCAGAAGTTTCAGTCCAACATTCGCAACCTGCGCAACGAATTGGAGAGCGAAGCAGCCCAATTGGCTCAGACCGGGCGGCATGATTTCAGGACAAACACGGATGCGCTCACCGATTTTGCGCGCCGCTTCGACCGTTTTATGTCGGATTACAAAGGCGTGGAGGAGGGCGATTATTCCTTCACGGCGCACGTTCCGTACATACGCGGAATCGCCGCGCATTATTCGAATCAGCCTGGAGCGGCGGAGGAATTTCTAAAGCAGGTCGTGACCCGGCAAAGCCCCGAACCGGGCGAGGAGAGTCTGGCTTACAACCGCCGCATGGCAAATTCATATTATTACCTGGGTTTGAACGGATCGAATTTCGGCAGATACGAAGAGGCGATCCAGTATTTCGAAATGGGGAATAAACTCGATTTTCAAAGCAGGGATTTCCTGACAAAAATCGTAATTGCCGAAGCCTATGTAATGAACGGCGAATTCTCCAGAGCCGACCAGGTACTGGACGAAATCGAAACGCGGATGCGGGATATCGAAGAATTGGAGGAGACGCTTCGCAATTCGGAGTTTCGGCATAGAAGCCGTGTTGCGCTGATAAGGGCTAACATCCTTATTTTGAGGGGAACAGGAGACTGGAAGCAGGAAGCCCAAGCGCTGTTGCTGCCTGCGCGCAAAGCGGATCCATCGTACTATTATATAACTGCAACTCTTGCGCAGTTGTCCCATTTGCAGGGCGACGAGCAAACTGCCAGGGAATTGTTTCAGGATGTGTATGACACCATTTTGACGGTAGCCGACATTCACAAGATTCGTGAGGCGCGCTCAAAAATATTGCTTCTTATGATCGCAGGGATGGCTGCCAGGTACATCGGGCAGGAAAAACAATCGAAGGATTACCTGGATCAGGCAAATGAACTCTGCGGCAATCTGCCGACACTGGGCTCCCGGACATGCACCGTGTTTTCGACGCTTACCAAACGGAACGAACCGCCGGAAACGATCAAACAACACATCGAGTTAATACGGAACGGCGGAATACTGATTACATGAAAAAATACGACTTCGAGGGCGAAGTGTGAAAGAGTCTCGTTCCCTACTCACTCAATTCGAGGATTTCGATTTTCGAGATCTGCCCATTGGTGTCTACATGACCTCGTTGGACGGGCAGTTCATTGTTTGCAACAAGACCCTGCGGAGGATGTTGGAATTGCCCTCGGATGGACAGGTCAACGCGAACATCGAAAAATTCTACGCCGATCCGGCCGCGCGGAAAGCAGCCATCGAACAGGCGGTTCAACTCGCTGAACAGGGCAGGAACGTCGAAAAGGGGATATTGCATCTGAAAGTGCATGATCGAGACTTGTATGTCGAGGATTATTGCAAGATCCTCAAGGATGATAATGGCCAGGTCGTTGGTTTTGTGGGTTGCATGGTGGACGTTACGAGCGAAATTGACACCCGGAAGCATGAGAAGGAACTGCGCGATCGGGTCGAGGAGTTGACGTTCGATATTGGGAGAATTCTGCATGCGAATAACACCACCCTGGTCATGATGAACGAGACCCTGAAAAGTGCCGCAAGGGTTTTGGAGCCGAATCCTTTTGGAGGTTTATCAGTTCCGCTGATGGAGGACGTGGAACGGGTGTTGGATGAAAACGCCCGACATCTCGTTGGTTCGATCCATCGCTTTATGCAGGCGGGCGACGAGGACCGCCGCAGCAAGGCTCTTCCCGAAAATCAATGGAAGGAATTGGCTGACAAGGCGACTTTTCTGGAGCGCTACAAGGAAAACGTCTCAGTGGAAGAGTTGCGACCACCCACCCTCGGCAATGTGGCTTATGAGATCATTCATATCTGCCATGCGATCGAACCCGGTTTCCTGCCCAGGGAGGCGGTTCGCGATCTTCAGCAGAATGCCTTTCAATTGGAACGCGTCGCCGCGCTGTACGACGTCCTGAAGACGCGTGATGCGGTGTTTCAAATGGAGTACACCCTACAGAGCCTGCGGGAATATGCGACCGCCGACGTAAGGAAGACTTCAAAGAGAACTGCGCTCACCGTAAAGTACCTGGTTGATCAGGTCGTCAGGAGATTGACCGGCTTTTCGCAAAGTTCGAAGGTGGACATCGAACTGCGCGATATCCTTCACGCGGAGGTGCGCGTCAATGAGCGTGAAATCGTCCGCGCCCTGGGCAACCTGCTTCACAATGCCATCAAGTATTCCTGGAGAAGGGACAAGACAAAACCGTCCTGGGTCTCGATCCGAACATTCATCAGGGATCACAAGATTCACATTGAATTTGAAAACTGGGGAGTGGGAATGTCGCACGAAGAGATGGAACAGGGACTGGTGTTTCAACTCGGTTACCGCGGGCAGTTGTCCACGGAGCGGGGGCGGCTGGGAACCGGCATAGGCTTGACCGACGCGCGTCGGGTCGCGCGATCTCATGGCGGGGACGTGATCATTGACAGCAAACCCACCAAGATATTTTCCGAGCAGGACCCGGAGTATTTCAATCAGCCTTTTCTAACGAAGGCGACTCTCTACCTGCCGTACGCAGAAAAGAAATAGAAGGGAGTTCTTGCAATTGATGAAACCAAGGGTTTTGTGGATCGAAGACAGCGCACGCCTCGAGTTGAGGAACCTTGCCGCGCCCGTTTACTCGAGCGGGAGATTCGACTTCAATCTGGCTGAGGATGTGACCTCAGCCGTCAACCTGCTCAAGGTCACATCGTTCGACGCCATTCTCGTGGACGTGCGCCTGCCGCCGGGCGCCGATCCGCGTTGGAAGAGGCTCTATCAGCAGGCGGGCGCAGACAAGGTAAGCGCGCAATTGGGAATCAAATTGCTGAACTGGCTGATCAACAGGGATCGTAACGTTCACCCGGATGAACCGCCCAATGGCTTCGATAAAAGTCACCTGGGCATTTTTACCGTGGAGAGCCGGGAGGATATCCAGGAGGAACTCGATGCCCTGGGCATTACCGTTTTCTTCCAGAAGACGACCAGCCTGCCCGATGCGATACTGATCAAGATATTCGATACACTCATGGACCAGAAGCCCATGTGAAGGACGAGATGCCCGCCGAGATTGACGTTCCCCTCGACGCGATCGTTACATTGCTCGTATTTCTCATCGGAGTCCCGACGCTGGTATTCCAATCCATGCCGCCGGATGTCCGTCATATTTTTCTTGGACGCAGGCGTTTGCTGGGTTATTTGCTCGTATTGATCTTCGTGCCTGTATCGAGCGCCTTGGTGATCAGCACCGTCGGGATCTACGCCGAAATATCGGTGGCGCATGACGCTCGAGAATGGGCGGTTCGATGGGCGGCTGTGCTGGGCGTCATGATCGCGGTGATCCTGGTCGTGGCGATCTACTTTCCTCTCCGTTATAGCCGCCGCCAGGGTGTGTTGCATCTGCTTGAACGGGAAGCGCTCCGGCGCATGAGATCCAGGGGAAGGCTTCCCGAAGAGTCGGTCGAAGACATCATTGATTTGGGCAAGAATGCGGAATCCCCCCAGGAAAAGGGCTCGGTGCTTCAATCCATCCACACTCTCGTCACAGAAACCTGCAAACATCCGTCGTATTCCGGCGACGGTCTAGAAACCCTCATCCTGAGGCTTCACGAGGTCGTGATCGTCGATTCCAAGCCGGTCAATCTCGAGAATTTTCGAATGGTCGCCGAAATCTTCCAGGAAATTGCCATCGCCAGGAAGGAGATTCAACACGTGGCCGATCTGCAAAGAACGGTCAAAGCCACGGGCAGCATGGGACGCGCCGCCCTGGCGCGATTCGAATCGGGCCTCGAAGTTGACAACATCGTTATGAGCTTCATCCAAACCCTCGGCCTGATCACCTATATCAAACCCCTGGATGTCATCAACAAACACCATTTTTACGTGATGACCGACGTGAGCGAAGCGCTGTTCGAGATCGGATCGCTGGCGGCTGAGAAACAAAGGGATTTTATCGCCGTGGCGGCGTTGGACAAGATGATCACGATGCTCAGCCAGACCCCCAGGACCGAAGACCTGCCCTCCTATATCGTGGATGAGTTGGGCGCGGATGTGATGGGCTTGATGGCGCACATTTGGACGGGCGGCGACAGCCAGAAGGAATTCATCCTGCAAAGGCTGCCCGACGTCAGGGCGTCCATTGGAATGCCCGACGCCAAAATTTTCAGAAAAGCCAGGACCCATTATCTCGGCAAAAGCCAGTTCGAAACGGCGAATCGGCTTGCCCAAATGGAAAAAGAACTGAAACCAAAACCCCGCAGAAAAACGTAAGACGACCCGTTCGGGTCGTCTCTTCGTTTATTGCGTCGCTTGCGATTGCTCGGGAACGACGATCGCCATGATCAGATACACGATTGCGATCCCGCCGAATCCCGTGAAGAACGCAAGGATCGTTAGCAGACGGACGATGGTCGGGTCAATACCGAGATACTCGCCCAGGCCCGCGCACACGCCCGCGATCATGCGGTTGGACGTGCTGCGGGTGAGGGTTTTGTAGTTGTTCATGTTGCTCTCCTTTCGATGATTTCCAGGGAGACATACGCAGGGGGCTTCGAAAGGTTGCGCGGCTTTTACGGACTGACCCCCAGCCTGCGCTGTTTTCGGGTTAACGCCTCCATGCTGATGAAGGCGCGCCCGCTAAAAAATCCATCTGATGCGCGATGTACGTTAACTCGCCGCGTTCGATCTGCGCGCGCCGCTCCCGCAGCCAACTTGCAAACGCCTCCGCATCCAATTCAGGATGACCCGCAAGCGACTCCTCGAAGAAACGCAAAATGAAACGCAGAAAATACGCCTCGTCATCGGGATAATTACCGTTTAGTGCGTACACCACCCAATCCGACGCGCCCGCCGCAAGAACCTCCGCCCCCGCCTTTCGCAAATGCCCGAACAAATGCCGCCCGCTTCGACTGTCGCCGCCCCTCGGGCGCGCGTCCATCGTCTTGTGATACAGCCGTTCGATCTGCGCGTCCAGCGCGGCGTCAATCGTTGGTTCGAACGTCGTCACGCCGTCGAAGTTGATCGTCAGCCATGCAAGTTCCTTTGTCAATGACAACAACTTTGGCAGGGACTCCGGCATGGGGAGCAGATCCAAAAACGCGTGAGCGATCAACAAATCCGCGCGCGTTTGATTCTTTTGGATGAAATCGAAGACGTCCGCCCGTTCGAACCGGATCCGGATATCGCGGCGCTCGTCAAATAAGCGAAGACGTTTCCCGCTTCCTTCCACGCTCAATCCCGCCTCCTCCGCCCAAACCTTTGCCCACTCTGACGCGTACGCCGCGTTCTCCGCCATCTCGTCCACCATCACGTACTCGGCGCGCTGGATTACATCCCACCGCGCCAGCCGCCTGAGCATCGTCCCGATCCCTGCGCCCACTTCGATGATGCGGATCGGCTGCTGTGGAAGATTCAATTTCAACGCATTCAACACATCCTTGTTCAGCGCGCGGTCGTCTACACTTTGTTTAGCGAGGAGGTAACGTTGGAAGGAATATTCCATATTCAATGCCTTCGTCATTGCGACCATCGGGAAGCGACCCCCCGCCTCATGAGGAGATTGCTTCCGGGCTGTGATTTCGATACGCGCGAAACGCTTCGCGGACCCGCTCTACTCAACCACCAGCCCTCGTAATGACATAGAGGAATTCTCTAATTTTCTTCGCCGTTTCATCCCACCTCGGCTGTGACTTGTACCTTTTCACCGCATTCAAGGACAACCTCACCAGCAATTCCCTGTGCCTCTCCAATTCTCCAAGATGTTTCGCGAGCGCAGCAGAATCATCGGGTCGAATCAAAAACCCATTCTCCCCGTGCGTGATAATTTCACTTGCCGCGCCGGCCGTCGTCCCGATGGCGGGCAGACCGAACCCCATCCCTTCGAGATACACGATCCCAAACCCCTCATAACTCGATGGCACGACCATGACATGAGCCCGCCTGTACATCTCGATCAATGGCTCGTTGTCCAGCACGCCTTGAAACTTGACCATGGACTCCAGACCGTTGTCCGCCACAAATCTCCTCATTTTCTCCGCGTACTTTGGCTCGGCATTCAACCCGCCCACCACCTCCACCATCACCTTCGACTTGAGACTTGCGACTGATTTCAATAAAGTATGCAGCCCCTTCCGATAAATCACATTCCCCAGAAACAAAATTCTCAGTTCCTTGCCGTTCGCGCGATGCAGGATTTCGTTTTCTGAGATCGTTCTGTCGTTGAACCGATCCGTCGGCGGGTATGCGACTACATTCGGATTATCGTTTCCAATCAATCCCTGCACCACGCCTCGCGTCGTTTTCGAGTTGAATATGAACCCATCCACGCTTTGCAGGTATCTCTTCTCAACAACGCGATATAAGTCATTCTGCCACTTCGGTCTCAACTCAGAACAGCGTAAGTGATGCACGAGACTGATGACGGGGTAGGGATGTTTCCCTCTATTTGCTCGAATCAAAGATGGATGATTGAGTTCGTCCTGGATCAAAATATCGAATTTTTGGAATCGGACTGCTTGCTGTCCGATCTTCCAGAAACGAGCCTCTGGATTCCATATCCGAAACCAAAAATTGTCCGTCAAATGCGCGGCGTAATTCCTCCACGGCAGTGAGATGACCTCCACCGCATCCCCCTGCGTGCGCAAATACTCCACCAGTTTCCGGTCGTACAAATACCCGCCGCTGACCGTATCCAGCGACCCGTAGATCACAAATCCGATTCGCATGAGTCAAAAGTCAAAGGTCAATTTAGACATGCGACTTGCGACCTTCGATGGAAAACGCCGCCCACGCCGACTCATTCTCCCACAACACAACTCTCAGCGTCAAGATATTCTCTGTCTTGATTCGTTCGTTCAGCGAAGTTGCCAGAATGCGCGCGAAATTCTCGATGGACGGATTCAACCCTGCGAATTCCTCACAGTCGTTCAACATCTGTTCCCTGTAAATGCCGATCACCTCATCGAGGTTTCTTTCCACGTCCACGATGTCCACGAGATAGCCATGCCGGTCGAGTTCGTTCCCCTCGAGTTGCAATTCGAGGACGTAATGATGAGAGTTGGGATAATTTTCGGGTCCCCAATCACCTCCGATCAGGAAATGTCGTGCGATGAAGTCTCTTCTGACGCCAAGTGTGTACATGACAACTCCGTTATTCGCGAATGGTTTCCGGCGCGGGTGGACTTGCGCCTGCCTCGACCTGCGCGAAGGTCTCCCTATCCGCAAGGACGATAAGGGTATCGCCTTCCAGCAATTCGATCCCGCCGCTGGGCATGATGAATTCGTTATTGCGCGCGATCAGGACGATGAGAAATTCGGGGGGTAAACCCAGTTCCACGATGGTTTTACAGGCAAATGGCGAGTTGGGCGGGATGGGCAGTTCCTTGAGCTCGTTCTTGAATCCGCTGATGGGCGTATATTCAATCGGATAGATCGGTTTATTCTCGATGGGCGCGTCCACTTTGAGCCATTTGGCAAGATAGGGCAGGGAGGCGCCCTGCAACAGCGCGGAGGTCAAAACGACGAAGAAAACGATGTTGAAGATCGAATCAGCCTCGGGCAGCCGGGCAAGAAGCGGAAAAGTCGCCAGGATGATCGGCACCGCGCCGCGCAACCCAACCCATGAAATGAACGTCTTTTCCCGAAAATTGAATCTGCGGGAAAACGCCAGGCTGATGAAAACGCTGGCGGGCCTGGCAACGAAGATCAACGCGGTTGCGATGAGTAATCCTGTCCCGATGATGGGAGCGACACGCGATGGAAAGACAAGTAAACCGAGCGTCAGGAACATGATGATCTGAGTCAGCCACGCCATGCCGTTGTGAAAGTGGATCAAACTCCTGCGGTGGACGAAATCCTGGTGGCCCGCCACGATGCCGGCGAGATAGACCGCAAGGAAACCGTTCCCGTGCGCCGCGCTGGTGACGCTGTAAGTGAGAAACACCATGGAAAGCGTAAGCACGGGATATAACCCCTCGAAACCGAGTTGCAGGCGATTGGCGAGGAACACGATCATCCTGCCGAAGACGAATCCCAACGCAACGCCGATGAGGATTTGAAGGATGAACGAAGCGACCAGATCGTTGGCTTGAAAATCGGGCTGGGTCAGCAATTGGATAAAGCCGACCGTGAGGAAAACCGCCATCGGATCGTTGCTTCCCGATTCGAGTTCGAGCAGCGGGCGTAATGTCCCCTTCAGCCCGAGACTTTTCGAACGCAAAATGGAAAACACCGCCGCCGCATCCGTGGAGGACACGATGGCGCCGAGCAGAAGTCCCTGCAGGAGAGAAAAATCGAGCAGGGCTTGAGCCACCAACCCAACCGCCAACGCCGTGAGCAGGACGCCCAGCGTGGAAAGCGCAATCCCTTCCTTCAAAACGGGGCGGATGTCCTTCCATTCTGTTTCCAAACCGCCCGCGAACAGAATCAGGTTCAATGCGATGATGCCGATGAATTGCGACAGCGCCGGGTCGTCGAAATAGATCCCGCCGGGACCGTCGGCTCCCGCCAGCATACCCAGCGCAAGGAACAACAGCAGCGCGGGAATGCCAAAACGGTCCGAGACCTTGCTGGCAAATACGCTCAACAACAACAGGCTGGCGACACCGACCAAAATCAATACTTCAGCAGAGGCGGTCAATCACCATTCTCCGTCGAATGAATATCGAACTTCATGTTGTGTAATCCAGGACGACCTGAATCGTCTCTTGAGGATTTTCATCCAGCAGACGATAAGCCTTCTCCGCCTCGTGGATGGGGAAGCGATGCGTGATCCATTTCTGAGGCTGGATTCGCTTCAACGCCTCCCACGCGACCCGGAACCTGCGCGGTTTATCCCAGCGCCCGCTCAACGCCGGATCAATAACGCTGACCTGCGACGAGATGAGTTTGATCCGCGAGCGATGGAACGTACCTCCCAGGTTTATTTCCGCGCGTTTTTCTCCGTACCACGAACCGATGACGATGCGCCCGCTGAAGGCGGTCAACGCGATGGCGTCGTTCAACGCGGAGGGGGAGCCGCTGAGTTCGAAGGTCAGGTCGAATTTCGTCTGCGCGTAGCCAGGTTGGTATGTTGAGGGGACATGAATTGATTCATTTGCTTTACTCGCAGGTTCGGGATCGAACGAATCATTTACCCCCAATTCAAGCGACGCCTTGCGCCTCAATTCGTAACAATCTGACGTGACCAATACTTCGAGGGGAAACTCTTTCAGCAATGAAGCCGTCAGCAAACCGACGATGCCTTGTCCCAACACCAGAACGCGCTCTCCCAAAATCGGCGCGCCGTCCTGGACAAGATTTACGGCTGTTTCCATGTTTGGGAGGAAGCAGGCAGAGTCGGGTGACAGTGAATCGGGAATGAGCAATAGGTTGTCTGGCGTTGCAATAAAATGGGAAGCGTGAGGTTGGAACGAGAATACCTGCCTGTCGAGCCATGACTTGTTTACCTGTGCACCTGTCTCCCTGATTACTCCTACGCAGGCATATCCATACGCGATGGGAAACTCGAAGCCGCCGCGCAAAGCCGATATAACGGGATCAGTTTCGAGTTCACGCGGGAAGCGGCCCTGGTAGATCAGCATCTCGGTCCCTGCGCTGATCGCCGAACAGAGCGTCTCCACCAAAACTTCGTCCGCGCCAAGAGCAGGCAGAGTCTCCTCGCGGAGTTCCACCTGTCGCGGCGCGGTGAAGTAGACGGTCCTTCGTTTCACTCCCCCAATTTTACCTTGCATTAGGATTTGGGTTTGTCCATCCAGAGGGAGGCGAGCAGGATCACTTCGGCGGCTTTGGCGTAGTAACCGGTCGCGCTCGATGTGCCTGCCACAAAGGTCTTATCGCCCATCACGATCCACAGGACGATGGTGAGCGCGGTATAGCCGACCAACGCCCACTAGACCAGATTGCGGCGCTGTTGAAAGAACGAAATGGGGAGGAGGTACGCGCCCAACAGACCGAGATACCCGAGGCCGTTCAACGTGAACATGATGTCCGGGTATAGCGAGATGTGCAGGATGGCGGTCGCGAGGGCGCTGAGGATGATGACGTAATGTTTGCCGGTAAGTTTCATTTTTGACTCCTTTACTTGTAAATACGGCTCATATCGGCGGATCGGATTTTATCATTGCTCTTCAAACAACGGACACGCCTTGATCCGGCGGCTGGGTTTTGATCAATCCACGCAACCGCTGGATGACGACCTGATGGATCGCCAGCGCGTCGGTCGAGCCGACCTCATCGAGCGTGACCGGTCTTGCAAAACGGACATGCACGGTATTCGGGCGCGCGTCGCGCAGAATGATGACGAGCAATTGCAAGGCGGCGGCAAGTTTCTCGCTCTCTTTACGCGTCCGTTTGAGGCGCGTCAGCCAGTGACGCGCGGTCTTCTCCCATATCACTCCACTCACCAAAACGGGGACGATCCTCGTCTCACGCGCGAAGCGGATGAAGACGCCGGCGGAATCGGTCCAGTTCTTCAGGGAGTCCAGCGCGCCGGGATGCACGCCGGGATCGGGTTCGATCTCCCCGGCAGGGAAGGTCAACACGGAGCCGCCGCTCTTCAAATACGCCGAGACCTGCCGCACCGCGTTCATGCGTTTGGCGGGGTCGTTGTCAATGAAGAAAAGTTGTTTCGTTGTGTTTGTGAGCGATTCCAAAAACGGACGATGCAGCGCAATGATCTTCAGGTCGGCGCGGTTGATCGCCGCGAACAGGCTGATCGTATCCGCCATGCCGGGGTGGTTGGAGAGGAAGAGCGCGGGACCGGCGGCTGGCGCGTGTTCGCCTCCATGCACGCGGACATCTTTTACGTAATGCGAACGCATGATGCGACGCGAGGCTTCCGCCAGGTTGCTTTCACCGACGGCTTGATCGAAGTTCACCATCTGCTCTGCAAACTTGCGCGCAGGCTTGGCAAAGACGCGGCGCAGCGCGGAGGCAAGCAGGGGATAACCCTGCCAGCCGAAGGACGCGACCAGGTCATCGAGGTTGATTTGGGTGAGTATATCCAGTTGGGAAGGCATGAGGAATGTCTGCAGCGCGACATTTATGTCGCCTCGCTTGCGGAATAACTTTCGCGTTACTCGGGTGCCATCGTGAATTTCAATGGATAGCCCGCGTTGTTTGCCTCGAAGTGCGCCTTGTGGATGCGGCTTTCCGCCTCGCTTTTGGGAAGCGTCTGCACGTAGGCGTTGCCATAAATGTGCGCGGTGAGCATGATCTCCGCGGCGCGGTCGTTAGCGAGATAAAAGACGGTCTTGAGGATATGCACCACGTAATCCATTGGCGTCACGTCGTCGTTGTGGATGATGACTTTGTAGAGCGGTTCGAGCTCGGTTTCTGTTTCTTCGATGATTTCAATGTCAGGGAGAATTTGGCGATTCATTTCAAAAGGATGAAGGATGAATGATGAAGAGGGTTTTCTTTTAGGCGTTCGTGAGTTGCGTCAGTTCTTCATTGGTCAATACAATATCCGCCGCGTCGAAATTTTCCTTGATATGCTGTGGATTGAACGACATGGGGATAGTGATGACGCGCGGCTGTTGAACAAGCCATGCCAGCGCGATCTGAAAGATCGTCGCGTTGTGCGCTTTGGCAATCGCCTCGAGCGTTTTATTCGAGCGCAGGTTGCCTGTGTTCACGGGTTCGTAAGCGGTAAGCAGGATGTCATTTTGCTGGCAATATTCGAGAACGCCGTTCTTCACGTACGAACGATCCGAGAGGCTGTACGGAACCTGGTTTGTGACGATCGGCGTTTCGGAAAGCGACTGCGATTGCTTGAGCAGTTTCAAGTTGAAGTTGCTCACGCCGAGATGTTTCACTTTTCCATCGCGCACCAGTTTGTTCAATGCGCGGAAGGTCTCTTCGTATTTTCCTCCCGCGCGGGGCCAGTGAATGAGGTAAAGGTCAAGATAATCCGTTCCCAGGCGGTTGAGGCTGGCTTCGCAGGATTTCAAGACCTGTTCGTATTTGAGATGCGCGGGCTGGACTTTGGAGGTGATGAACAGCGCTTCGCGTCGGACTCCCATCTCGCGGATTGCCCGCCCGAGCAGTTCCTCCGCGTGACCGTTTGCGTACGTCTCTGCGGTGTCGAAGTGGGTATAGCCAACCTCCAGCGCGGAGTGGAGAGCAGCTAGTGAAACGGGATCAAGTTTCGGGTCCGGGCGGGAACCGCCGCCGATCTTCCAGGTGCCGAAGCCGATCTTGGGAATCGTTACATCATGGACGGTTTCATATTTCATTTTCCCAATTGTACACAAAAAAACCCGCCTCCCACGAGACGGGTAACTAATCACTGATTACTGATCGCTGATCACTTTTCTACACAGGAATCTTTTGACCCGCCTCGAACCCCCTCCTCAACGCCTCGTAATTCTTCGGCAGCAAGTGTTTGTGTCTCGCGGGCAAATGAGCCTCCAGCGCCTTCTCGACATCTTCAATCGTAATTTCGGGCAGCGCCGTGAGCAGCGCGCCGACCGCCACCATATTAAGCAGTTTCTTGTCGCCGATCTCTTCGGCGATTTCGTTGCACGGCACAAAGATGACGTGGATGTCCGTCCGCTTCGCGCCGCGGTCCACCATGGATTGGTTGACGATCAATGTCCCGCCCGGGGCGAGCAGTTCCTCATATTTATCGAAGGACGGCAAATTCAGCGCAATCGCCAGCGGCGGATTCTTCACCAGCGGCGAGCCGATTTCGTCGTCCGCGATGATGATCGTGCAGTTTGCCGTCCCGCCGCGCATTTCGGGACCGTAGGACGGAATCCAGGTTACTTCCTTGCCGGTATCCATGGCGGCGTAAGCCAACACCTGCCCTCCAAACAAAACGCCCTGTCCTCCAAACCCTGCGATGATGATTTCTTTTTGCATAAGTCGCTTCGCTCCTGAGAATTAGAGAACCGAAGAATTCTCCAACCCTCCACTTCTCTAAACTTTTACTTGCTTGATCGCCTCGGTCACTTTATAGTCGCCCAGCGGAAACGCCGGAACCATCTGCTGTTCCACGAACTTCAACGACTCGACCGGAGTCAAACCCCAGTTGGTGGGACACGTGGACAATAACTCGACCATCGAGAAGCCAAGCCCGCGCGCCTGGGTTTCGAACGCGAGACGTATCGCTTTCTTTGCGAGGCGAATGTTCTTCGGGTCGTGCAGGGAGCGGCGCACACAATACCCCGTGCCTGTCAGTGTCGAGAGCATTTCCGCCACCTGGATCGGGTATCCTTGTGTTTCCACATCGCGGCCGTTGGGGGAGGAGGTGGTCTTCATGCCGGGCAGCGTGGTCGGCGCCATCTGTCCGCCGGTCATGCCGTAGTTGGCGTTGTTGATGAAAATGACGGTAATATTCTCGCCGCGCGCCGCCGCATGAACGATCTCGCCCATGCCGATGGAAGCCAGGTCGCCGTCGCCCTGATACGTGAACACGATTCGGTCCGGCAGCACACGCTTGAGTCCGGTGGCCATGGCAGGCGCGCGTCCGTGCGGGGCTTCGACAAAATCCGTGTCGAAATAATTGTAGGCGAACACCGCGCATCCCACCGGCGCCACGCCGATGGTGCGGTCGAGCGCATCCATCTCTTCCAAAACTTCCGCAATCAAACGATGCGCCACGCCGTGCGTGCAGCCCGGGCAATAATGGGTGGGCGTTTCGGTAAAACCTTCGGGTCGGTCATAAACAAGGTTGTTTGTTGTCATAAGATTACCTTTTTGCGTAGCGGACGTTCTCTAACGTCCGCTTGCGCTAAAGAGCGCAGATTACGCAGGATGCATCCTTTCCAGCCACGCCTCGCGCGGATTTGCGTCCACACTCAACTTGCTCGAAGCCATGCGTTCGATCTCATGCAGGATTTCATCCGGGAAGGGAACCACGCCGCCCATGCGCCCGTAGAACTCGACCGGCACGCGTCCCTTCACCGCCAGGCGGACGTCCTCCAGCATTTGCCCGGAGTTCATCTCTGTGACGAGGAACGCCTCGACCCGCCCCGCGAGTTGCTCGATGACCCCGGCCGGAAACGGGCTGACGGTGACTGGGCGCAGCAAGCCGACCTTGATTCCCTTTTGCCGCGCCTGCCGCACCGCCGAGAGCGCCACACGCCCCGCCGTCCCGAAGCCAATCACGACATATTCCGCATCGTCGAGATAATATTCCTTGTAACGCACTTCATTCGCCTGAATGCTTTTCCAGCGGGTCAAAAGCCGCAGATTGAGTTTCTCTTCCTGGACAGGATCAAGATAAATCGAGGAAAGGATGCGTCGCGGACGTTTGCCCATCTTCCCGTCAGTTGCCCAGTCCCAATTTGCGCGTTGAATCGGTCTCATCTCCGGCATTTGCGCGGGTTCCATCATCTGCCCAACCGAGCCGTCGAGGATGACCATGCAGATGGCGCGGTATTTTTCCGCTAGGTCGAACGACAGCCCCATCAGGTCAATTGCCTCCTGTACCGAGGCGGGCGCGAGGACGATGGGCTGGTAATCGCCGTGACCGCCGCCATGCACCGCCTGGTTGTAATCGCCCTGCGACGGCGCGATGTTGCCCAAGCCGGGACCGCCGCGCATCACGTTGACAAGTACAGCCGGAATCTCGGTCCCCGCGATGTACGACAGCCCTTCCATCATCAGGCTCACGCCGGGACTCGACGATGTGGACATGACGCGCACTCCCGCGCACGCCGCGCCATAGACCATGTTGATCGCGCCGAGTTCGGATTCCGCCTGAACAAAAGCACGCCCAAGTTCGGGCATGCGTTTCGAGAGGTATTCGAGGATTTCGGTTTGCGGGGTGATGGGGTAGCCGAAATACGCTTCGAGCCCCGCGCGTACCGCGGCTTCGGCGATGGCTTCGTTGCCTTTCCATAATTCACGCGTCATTTAATTCTCCGTGATTTTTACCGCGAAGACGCGAAGCTCGCCAAGTCTTTATAAAGAAAAAAAAAGAAACTTCGCGTTCTTTGCGTCTTCGCGGTGAATCTACACCGTTACAGGTGCGGCTTTGGTAATCTCGCGATACACCGTGATCGCCGCATCCGGGCAGACCAGCGCACAAATGGCGCACCCCGTACAACCTTCCTTGAAGATGTGCGCGGGGTGATAGCCTTTAGGGGTGAGCCGCGTCATGTCCAGTTCCATCACCTCCTGCGGACATGCGCTGATGCACAATTCACAACCTTTGCAGTAAGTATCGCTGACTTCGATCCAGCCTTTGGCTGCCATGGACGCTCCTTTTATTTTGTTTGCGTAGGGCGCGTTCTCTTATGCGCCTTCGACGTTAGAGAACGTCTCCTACGCAGATTTGACGTCTCCTACGCAGATTTGACGTCTCTTGCGCAGATATGAGTAGTCGGACATTATTTAGCGGGATTCCCGCACCCTGATTATCGCCTCATCTGCCTTTTGGGTATAGTGCCATGAGTCACAATGCAGAACGTACAAATATCATTCTTTCAGGGTGGTAAAATCCCGATATGAAACTGAATTGGAGGAAACCATGGCAGATGCTGTGATTGTGGACGCCATCCGCACGCCGGTTGGCGCATTGGGAGGGGTGCTCGCTTCAATCCGCCCGGACGATATGGCGGCTCTCGTTATCAGGGAAATTGTTCAACGCAACAAACTCGATCCCGCGCTCGTGGAGGAAGTCTTCTTCGGCTGCGCGAACCAGGCTGGAGAGGATAACCGCAACGTGGCGCGCATGGCAGCGCTGCTGGCGGGTTTGCCGGTGAAAGTCGCGGGTGTGACCGTGAACCGCCTGTGCGCCTCGGGGTTGAACGCAATCAATCAAGCCGCGCGAGCGATCAAAGCGGGGGAAGGGGATGTGTACATCGCGGGCGGAGTCGAATCCATGAGCCGCGCGCCCTACTCCCTTCCAAAAGCCGAGGCGGGGTTTTCCTTCGGCAACCTGACCGCCTGGGATACGGCTTTGGGCTGGCGTTATCCAAACCCGCTGATGAAAGCCAAATACGGCACAGAATCCATGGGCGAGACTGCCGAAAATATCGCCGCGGAACGTCCGCACATCACGCGCGAAAAACAGGATGAATTTGCGCTTCGCAGTCATCAACGTGCCATCGCCGCGATTGACTCAGGCAGGTTCAAAGAAGAAATTCTCCCAATTCTCATTCCCCAGAAGAAGGGCGAACCAAAAATCGTAGATACGGATGAACGCCCGCGCCGTGACACTTCAATGGAATCGCTCGCCAAACTCAAGCCCGCGTTTGCCAAAGAGGGCGGAACTGTGACGGCGGGAAACTCGTCTGGACTGAACGACGGCGCCGCCGCGCTGCTGATGATGAGCGAAGAAAAAGCCAGGGAACTGGGCTATAAGCCATTGGCGCGCATCGTTGCTTCCGCCGCGGCAGGCGTGGAACCGCGCGTGATGGGCATCGGTCCCGTCCCTGCAGTGACAAAAGTCCTGCGGCGCGCGGGACTGACGATTAAGGACATCGGCTTGATCGAACTAAACGAAGCCTTCGCCGTCCAATCGCTGGCGGTCATCGAGGATTTGGGTCTCGATCCCGAAATCGTCAACGTCAACGGCGGCGCCATCGCCATCGGGCATCCGCTTGGTTGTTCGGGCGCGCGGCTGATGACCACGCTCGTTCACGAGATGCGTCTGCGTGGGAACGTGAAATACGGGCTTGCGACTCTCTGTGTCGGCGTCGGTCAGGGCGAAGCGACGGTTGTCGAATTTATCGGTTGATTTTTGTAGTCGAAGGTCAAAAGTCGAAAGTCGAAATCTGACCTGCGACCTTCGACTCTCGACTCCACAAGGAGATGAATGAAACGAATCTTTTCTATTCTGCTCCTCTTATTGTTGATTACAGCCTGTAACGTTCCCTCCGCGCCGGTTGCAGAGGAAACGCCCGCGCCTTACTCTCCCGATACGCCGTCGCCTCCATATATCAACGCGCCGCTGGTCGAATCTCCTGCGCTGGTCTCCATTCACTTCTTCAACGAACTCGATGGCTGGGGAGTGACCGAAACGCAGATCGTCCGCACGAACGACGGCGGGATCACGTGGTACGACGTCACACCTCAGGGACTCGCCGAGGCAGGCTACAGCATCGAGTTATTCGCTTTGGATCACGACAATATCTGGGCGCACAAACCGGATTTCAGCAACTTTCCAAAGAGCGGAACTTTATATTACACGTCCGACGGCGGCATGACGTGGACGAATCGGACCACTCCGTTCAGCGGCGCACACCTTCATTTCCTCGATGCAAACAACGGCTGGGCGTTGGCCGATCTTGGCGTTGCCGCAGGCTCGAACGCGGTCGCCGTATATCAAACGGCCGACGGCGGCGCGACGTGGACTCAAAAATATACCAACGACCCCAACCTCGAAAACGCAGATGGATCGCTCCCGTTCGGCGGGCTCAAGTCCGGGCTTGCGCCGTTGAACATGCAAACGGCGTGGGTCTATGGCGTCACCTACGCGCCCGGCATCGTGTACCTCCATCGCACGGACGATGGCGGGGCAAGTTGGCGCGAGGTGACATTGCCTCTGCCGCCCGGCGCGGAAACCTCCGAACTGGGCATTGACCGCGATCAAATGGAATTCGTTTCGCCCAGCGACGGCTTCATCGCCCTGCGCCTGACCGGGGACGCGTATCAACTTGCCATATACGTCACGCGCGACGGCGGGAATACGTGGACGCTCACGCCGACGCTCATTCCCAACGGCGGCTCCGTGGATTTCTTGTCGGCGGAGGAGGCGGTCGTTTATAACGGCGAGCAGTTCTACGTCACGCGCGACGCGGCGCGCACGTGGACCATCCTCCCGCCGGACGTGAACTTCGGCGACACGTTCGCTTTCATGGATTTTGTCAACCCGAATTCGGGCTGGGTCATCACGCTCGACCCGACCCATCGTCGTTCGTTGTATCGAACCCATGATGGAGGCGCGACATGGCTTCCCATAAATTCCTGAGTTGGATTTTGAGCCTCTGCCTGCTTTTGACCGCGTGCCGGAGTTTTGCCTCGGACTCCCCGACGCCTGCCCCGGTTTCCGAACCAACTTCCCTTCCCGACACCCCGACCCCAACGCCCGCGCCCGATTACATGACCCGGTTGATGAACGCGGAATACCAACTCGGACTCACGGATGCGCTTCGCGTGGTGCAGTTGACCGACGGCAAATTCGAGCAGGGCGCGCCCGGCAGCGTTGACCGCGTCTCCGCGGCTCTAACCGGCTTTGCCGCGCGCGGCGACCTGGACGGCGACGGTCGCAATGAATACGCCGCGCTCGTTTCCGAGAATTACGGCGGCACGGGAGTGTTCGTCTTTCTTGCTGTGTTCGACGACGCGGATGGAAAGCCGACCTTTCGAACCTCGGCATTGGTGGACGACAGGCCCCTGTTGAACGATCTTTCGATTGCAAGCGGTCAAATCTTTCTGGACGCCGCGATCCACAAATCGGACGACCCGATGTGCTGTCCCACCCTGCGTACGACGCGGCATTACCGGCTGATCCACAACCAGTTGAAGATGACCGATTACGTCACGTTCACCCCGGACGGAAGACCGCGCGCGATCACCATCGAATCGCCCGCCGATGGGACGGAGGTCTTCAAATCGGTCCCGATCAGAGGCAGCATAACGATCGCACCGTTCGAGAACAACCTGATCTATGGCATTTATGACGCGGGCGGCATCCTGCTTTCGGAGGGACACATCACAGTGGATGCGCCGGACCACGGTGCGCCCGGCACGTTCGAGCAGACGATCCTGCTGGGGAATTTTCTCTCCGGCACAGTGATACGCGTCAGGGTGCAGGATTTTAACCAGGAAGACGGTTCCCTGTTTGCCATGGATTCGGTGGAATTGGTTGTAAAATAACACAGCAGGATATTACCCCGCTTCATAAACTTATCGGAGGAGAGTATGCCCAACACAGTTCGCGATTGGATGTCCAGCCCCGTTGTTGTCGTTGACCCGGATTCGAGCGTCAAATATGCGCTCACGCTGATGCGCCGCCGCAAGATCCATAGCGTGGTCGTGGACATATCGGAGAAGAATCCCGCCTATGGGATCGTGACGACGACCGACATCCGCGACAAGATCGTCGCGGAGGGGCGCAACCCCGCGGAGACGACCGTGCGCGAGATCATGTCCGGTCCCATCGTCACCGGAAAACCTGGTTGGACGCTGATGGAATGTTCCAAGGTGATGCAGGAACACCGAATCCACCACCTGCCGATCGCGGACGAAAGCGGCGCGTTGATCGGCTTGATATCGGCGACGGATATTTTCATGGCGGTGGAGGAGATCGGCTGGCAGGGGGATTTGAATAGTTGATTTTCGATCCGGGGGCGGGTGGGCTTATCCATCTTTGCGGGTTGAAACGATGCCGAAGCAAAAGTATTACGTCGTGTGGAAAGGACGCAAGACCGGTATCTTCACCTCGTGGGCGGAATGTGAAAAGCAGGTGAAGGGTTTTGCCGGCGCGGAGTACAAAGCGTTTGGCACGCTCAGGGAGGCGGAGACAGCCTTTCGGTCGAAGTATGAAGCGTACAAAGGGAAGCCATCCTCTTTGGGAAAATGGAGGGAGGCGAGCGTCAAGCCCATCCTTCCATCCATCTGCGTGGACGCGGCTTGCAGCGGTTCGCCCGGCACGCTCGAGTATCGCGGCGTGTATACCGAATCGTCAAAGGAGATTTTCCGAGTGGGTCCGTTCCCGGATGGGACGAATAACGTGGGCGAATTCCTGGCGATCGTCCATGCGCTGGCGTGGATGGCGAAGAACAATAAGCGGATATCGGTCTATTCGGACTCTGAGAGCGCCATTGCGTGGGTCTATACCGGCGAGTGTGGGACGCAACTCAAACGCACATCGCGCAACGCGCCGATCTTTGTTTTAATCCGCAGCGCTGAGAACTGGCTCGCGGAAAACGAACTGCTCGACGATGCAGTGCTGAAATGGGACACGGAATTATGGGGCGAGATCCCTGCAGATTTTGGGAGGAAGTGAGGGGGTGGGAAAGCCGGCAAGCAGACAAGTAAACAAAGCACACAAGAGGCAACGCGCCTACTTGTGTCAACTGTGTACCTGCCTAGATATACATTTCGATCCGCGCCTCTATCACATCTCCATCCGTCCAATTTGCTTCCACCCATTTTGCCACAGTCTGCATCGCGGATTCAAGATGCCCGCGTCCGTTCCCGACCATCGCGCAGACGATGATCGCCTCCTGCCATGCATCCTGCGAATCCATCTCTGCCACAGAGACGTTGAACTCGCGATGCAAACGGGATATGAGAGGCTTGATCCGTCCGCGCTTTTCTTTGAGCGAGGAACAGGCGGGGAGGCGGAGATGAATGGTGAGGGCGGCGAGCATGGGGAGAGTATACAAGGAAACACGTACACAGGTAAACAAGACACGTATTTCCCGTGTATCCTTTTAGGTGTGTGCTGTCCACTTTTTCATTGTCTCGCGTAATTTGCCTGCCAGTTCAGCCGCCTCCTCATCGCTACAAGAATCGTCCCTTGAAAGGAATTTCACCCCGCGCTCCGCGACATCCCTCCCGCGCGGGACGAGCCAATTATGAAAGTGGGGTTGTCCTTCCATCGTGGCGAGTTGATAAATGCGTTCGGCATCCGTGTGAGTTCTGAGCGCATGGTAAATCTTTTTCATCACATTTCCCAGCGAAGCGGACTCCTCGTCCGTCATTTCTGCATAGTCCAAAAAGTGACGCTTCGATTCGATGAACAGCGTTCCCAGCGGACCCAACTTCCCCGGCGCATGGCAGACCCTCCAATGCCCGTCTTCGTAGATGTAGCCGCCGGGCGGGGCGGCTTCCTGTCCCTTGTGTTTGCGGCAGATGAAGCAGGATTCCATAAGTTAACCTCGTGATTTACGTTTTACGGATTACGATTTACAATCCCTCGCATGACCGACATCGAAACCGCCTACAACAAAGCCCTTGATTATCTCTACTCTTTCGTGGATTATAGCCTGAAACATGCCTCCGAACTTGCGAAAGCGGAGTTCAACCTGGATCGCATGTTCGCCTTGATGGAGGAACTTGGCAATCCCCAGAACGCATATCCCATCCTCCACGTGGCAGGGACAAAGGGGAAGGGGTCGGTTTCAGCTTTGTGCGCGTCGGCGCTTCGTGCGGCGGGATACAGGGTCGGGTTGTACACGTCGCCGCATTTGCTGGATTATGTGGAGCGGATTCAGGTCAACGGCGAGCCGATCTCACATGAGGAATTGGTCGAGTTGGTGGAAGAGGTCAAACCGGCGGTACTGCGTATTCCGTTTTTGACGACGTTCGAGATTACGACCGCTCTCGGATTTCTGGCTTTTGCCAGGCAGGGATGCAACGCGGCGGTGATCGAAGTCGGGTTGGGGGGGAGGTTGGACGCGACGAACATCGTCATGCCAAAGGTTTCGGTGATCACGTCGCTGTCGTATGACCACATGGCAGTGCTGGGAGATACGCTGGCGAAGATTGCTAGCGAGAAAGCAGGAATTATCAAGGAAGGAATTCCGGTAGTCTCTGCCCCGCAAAAAGAGGAAGCCCTCGAGGTCTTGGAGCGTGCAGCCAAACTGAAAGATTGCAGGTTTATTTTGGTTGGCAAGGATATTAAGTTTGAAAAGATTGAATCGTCGCTGGATGGACAGACGCTGGGGTTGTCAGCGAGCAGTGAGCCGTCGTTGATTGATGCCGCCCGGCGTGTGGAATTGAAAATACCCTTGCTTGGTAATCATCAACTCGAAAACGCCGCGACCGCATACACCGCGCTCAAAGTCAGCGGGATGCCAATTTCCGACGAAGCCATCCAAAAGGGATTTCCTCAGGTAAAATGGCGCGCCCGCTTCGAGATCGTGCGGCGCGACCCGCCGGTCATTTTTGATTCGGCGCACAACGCGGATTCGTTTGCGAAGTTGAGTGAAACGCTCGAAGAGTATTTTCCCGGCAAACAGGTCCTTCTCATCTTTGGCGCGTCGGAGGATAAGAACATCCCCGGTATGTTCGCGGAGATGAAGCCGCGGATCAGGAAACTCATTGTCACGCGCGCAGATCATCCGCGCGCGCTCGAAGCGGAGAAAATTGTCGGGTTGGCGAATCAGGCCGGGATCCCGAATGAAGCGATCACTCCTGTTGAGTCCGCGTTGGCGCGGGCGTTGGAGTTCTCCGCGAATGATGGTAGCATTGTCCTGTCCGCCGGCAGCATCTTTGTGACGGCGGAAGTCATGCAGGCATGGAATAATCTTGAGGCGTCATTGCGAGGGCGAAAACCCGAGGCAATCCCGTAATCGGGGTGGGGATTGCTTCGCGGCTCCCGCAATGACATGAGGCAACTATGAGTCACCCGAAAGAATGGTATGAAGAAGATAATTTCGATCTGACCCTCTCGCAGCGCACGGAGGAGTTGTATCGCATCCCCAACCGCGAGGCGGACGAAAGAGGCACGATCCAGGCGGCGGTGCTGCCGCTGCGCGACCTGATCATTTTCCCGCGCATGGTCTCGCCGATCTTTGTGGGGCGCGAGGCGTCCCTGCTTGCGGTGGAGGAGGCGCAGCGCAAGGGGTTGACCGTCATCGGACTCACGCAGACCGACCCGGAACAGGATCATCCCGGCATTGGGGATTTTTTGCCGGTGGGCGTGGAGATGGCGGTTGGGCGTCTGCTTGCGATGCCGGACGGTTCGCATTCCGCCCTCGTGCAGGGACGCCGCCGCGTGGAGATCGTGGAATTCGTCCGCACGGTTCCTTATCTTGTGGCGCGCGCCCGCGTCGTCCCTGAACCTCAAACTGCGGACCGCCAAACGCAGGCTCTCATGCGCTCGGTCCTCGATCTGTTCGATCGCTGCGTGCAGTTGGACCGCACCATTCCCGAAGAGGCGCATCTCTTCGCGATGAACATTTCGGAACCCGGCTGGCTGGCGGATATGATCGCCACCTCGCTGGCTTTGAATTACGAAGCGAAGCAAACCCTGTTATTGCTTCTGAACGTACGCGAACGCCTGCGGGCGCTGAACAAGATCCTGGCGCAGGAGGTGGACGTATTGGAACTGGAGGACGAGATCCACGCGCGCGTGCAGGACGAGGTGGATAAGAGTCAGCGCGAGTTCTATTTGCGCGAACAGATGCGGCAGATCCAGAACGAATTGGGCGAGGGCGATGTCTTTACGAAGGACGCCTCCGAACTCAAGAAAAAACTGGAGGCGGCGAACCTGCCCGATGAACCCAAGTCTGTGGCGCTCAAGGAATTGGAGCGCCTGAACCAGATGCCGCCAATGGCGCCCGAGGTGGGCATCATCCGCACGTACATTGACTGGATCGTGGAACTGCCGTGGTCGAATTTCACGCCGGATAACCTCGACGTGAAGAACGCGGCGAAGATCCTCGAACGCGACCATTACGGATTGAAGAAGGCAAAAGAGCGCATCCTCGAATACATTGCCGTTCGTTCGTTGAAGCCGAAGAAGGAACGTCAGCCGATCTTGTGCTTTGTGGGCCCGCCCGGCACCGGCAAGACCTCGCTGGGGCGTTCGATTGCGGAGGCTTTGGGCAGGAAGTTCGTGCGCGTGTCGTTGGGCGGCGTGCGCGACGAGGCTGAAATTCGCGGACACCGCCGCACGTACATCGGCGCGCTGCCCGGGCGCATCATCCAGACCATGAAGCGGGCGGGGACGTCCAATCCGCTGTTCATGCTGGATGAGATTGACAAATTGTATTCCGATTTTCGCGGCGATCCTGCCTCGGCGATGCTCGAAGTGCTCGACCCGGAACAAAACAACGCGTTCAGCGATCATTATCTCGAATTGCCGTTCGATCTCTCGAAGGTCATGTTCGTGACGACCGCCAATTACCTGGGCACCATCCCGCCTGCGCTGCTCGACCGCATGGAAGTGATCGAGTTCCCCGGTTACATCGAGGAGGAAAAACTCGAAATCGCGAATCGTTATTTGATCCCGCGTCAGATGGATGAAAATGGATTGGACGGGATCAACCTGCGGTTCGAGACCGAAGCGGTGCGGCGGATCATCCGCGAATACACGTACGAGGCGGGCGTCCGCAATTTGGAGCGCGAGATCGGCAAAGTCCTTCGCAAAGTGGCGCGTCTGAAGGCGGAGGGGAAGAAGTATCCGACCCTGATTTCCTCTGAAGCGGTGGAGAAGTTACTGGGTCCGCAGCAGTTCTTTCAGCCCGAAGCCGAACGCTCGGACGAAGTGGGCGTGGTCACTTCGCTGGCGTGGACGGAGAACGGCGGCGAGATCATGCCGGTGGAAGTGGCGATATTGGAAGGCAAGGGCGGCTTGCAGATGACCGGACAGATCGGCGACGTGATGCAGGAATCGGGGCAGGCGGCGCTGACGTACATCAAGTCGCGCGCCGCGCAGTTGAACATTGACCTGGAGGTCTTCGAACGCATGGACATTCACGTCCACATGTCGGAGGGCGCCATTCCGAAGGATGGACCTTCCGCCGGGATTACGATGGCGACGGCGGTCATCTCCGCCTTGACGGGGCGCCCGGTCTACCGGCACGTGGGCATGACCGGCGAGATCACCCTGCGCGGGCGCGTGCTTCCCATCGGTGGCGTGCGCGAGAAGGTGCTGGCGGCGCATCGCGCCGGACTGAAGACCGTCATTCTGCCCGAAAAGAATTTGAAGGATCTGGTGGACCTGCCCAAAGCCGCGCGGAATGACTTGAAGATCATCCCGGTCCAGCACATGGACGACGTGCTGAAGATCGCGCTTTCACCGGAGGTTGTGGTGGAACCGCCGAGACCGAAGAAACAAAAGAACGAGGAAAATGAAGGAGAATGAGGGAAGTGAGTTGACCGTCAAAGGTGAGAAGTAAAAGGTAAAAGGTCGAAGGTCAAAGATCTATCCAACTCTAGACCTTCGACCTATATAACGAGGGTTCATGGCGATTGATCTCAGAGGCAAGGTGGTTCTCATCACCGGCGCGTCTTCCGGGTTTGGGGAGGAGGCGGCACGTCTCTTCGCGCAGGAGGGATGCAAGGTGGTTCTCGCCGCGCGTCGTCTCGACCGCCTGCAAACGCTCGCCGCCGAAATACAGGATCAGGGCGGGGAGGCGCTCGCCATTCCGGTGGACGTTAACGTGCCAGCCGAGATCGAATTGATGGCGCGGACCGCGCTCGACCTGTACGGCAAAATTGACATTCTCTTCAACAACGCGGGCTTCGGCAGCGTGGACTGGTTCGAGAATCTCGACCCCGTGCGCAACATCGAAACGATCATCAAAGTCAACCTGATCGGGACCATGCTGGTCACGCGGGCGGTGCTTCCGCACATGCTCGAACGCGGAAGCGGTCACATCATCAACATGTCGTCGGCGGGAGGGTTGATCGCCGCGCCGCTCCTCACCACGTATTCCGCGAGCAAGTTTGGCGTGCGCGCCTTTACCGACGCGCTCCGCCGCGAGGTTGCGCCGTTGGGCATCAAGGTCAGCGGCATCTATCCCGGTCCCGCGCGGACGGAGTTCGGGAAAAAATTGCAGCGCACAAAATCGCGCGAGGCCGTCAAGCGTTTGAAGTACCCGCATCTCTCCTCGGAATATGTCGCCCGCCGCGTGGTGGAGGCGGCGAAACGCCCGGTGCGCACTCTCGTCATTCCGTGGTGGTTCCGCGTCATCACCATGTTCGATACGCTCTTCCCGGTGGTCGTGGATTGGATCCTTTACCTCTTCTCGAAACGCAATCACCGTTTGGATAATTAGTGGACGTTATCTTGTCATTTCGACAAGCCTTGTCTCTAACGAATGTGAGAGAGCAGCGAGGAGAAATCTGGACGGCGCCGCTCGAAATGACAAGGTCGCAGAATGAACCAATGGAGACTCAACATGACTCAATCCCGGCTCGACAAACTCAACGCTTCATTACATACATCCGAACTTGATTCGGTTATCCTGAATCCCGGTCCCACGCTGACGTATTTGACCGGGCTCCGCTTCCACCTCATGGAACGTCCGGTGGTCCTCTTCTTTGCGAAGGATCAGGTCCCTGCCATCGTTCTGCCCGAACTGGAGTTGCAGAAGGTTGCGTCGCTGCCATATAAGATTCAAGTGTTCGCGTACCCGGAGAATCCGTCGGAGTGGGAGGCGGCTTTTCGGAAGGCGGCGCAGGCTCTCGGTCTGGATGGGAAGCGTATCGGGGTCGAGCCGCGCGCGCTCCGCCTGCTGGAATTCCGTTACGTCAAATCCGCCGCGCCCGAAGCGGATTTTCCCGATGCAAGCGACGTGCTGGCGGGATTGCGGTTGAGGAAGGATCAGTCTGAAATTGCCGCGATGCGCAAGGCAGTGAAGATCGCGCAGTCCGCGCTCGAGGCGACGATCCCTTCCATCAAGATCGGCATGACCGAAAAGGAATTATCGAGCGAGTTGGTGATGCAACTGCTTGGGCATGGCTCCGATTCCGAAATGCCGTTCAGTCCCATTGTCTCCAGCGGACCGAACTCGGCAAATCCGCACGCCTCGCCGACCGGACGGAAATTGCAGGCTGGCGACCTGCTTGTAATTGACTGGGGCGCAGCGTGGGATGGCTACATCTCCGATTTGACGCGCACGTTTGCGGTGGGCGAGGTGGACGGGGAATATCGCAGGATCCACCAGATCGTGCTGGACGCGAACGCGGCAGGACGCGCCGCCGCACAGCCCGGCGTCCCTTGCGCGGAGGTGGATAAAGCCGCGCGCGAGGTGATCGAGAAATCCGGTTATGGAAAATATTTCACGCATCGCACCGGTCACGGCATCGGCATGGAGGGACACGAGGAACCGTACATGCGCGGCGACAATATGCAGATCCTCGAACCCGGCATGGCGTTCACGGTGGAGCCGGGCATCTACCTGCCCGGCAGGAACGGCGTGCGCATCGAGGACAATGTTGTGATCACCGAAACCGGCGCGGATGTGTTGTCCGATATGCCGAGGGGGATCCGCGTGGTGGGGTAGTTTTCTTTTTTGCCGCGCATACCTCGACACGGCTCGATACAAGGTCCACGAATTTTTGCGAATTTGATTTTTTTCTTCGCGTCAATTCGCGAAACCTGTACTGAGCATGTCGAAGTATTCGCGGCTAGCATTTTTCAGGAGGAATCATGGCGGAGATACTGTATAAAGCATTGTCATTAGCGGTCGTTGGCGCGGCTATGGAGGTGCATAAGATTCTTGGTCCCGGCTTCCTCGAATCGGTTTACCAGGCAGCGCTTGAGAAAGAATTAACCCTGCGCGGGATACCATATCAACGTCAAGTTGAATTACCGGTTTCTTATAAGGGTGAGGTAATTGGAGTGTATAAGGCTGATCTCGCTGTTGACAACAAGATCATTATCGAGATCAAAGGAGTATCCAAACTCAATGCATCCCACACTGCACAAGCCCTTCACTACCTCGCCGCAACAGGTTTGGAACTTGCCATTTTGATTAATTTTGGCGCCGGGTCTCTGGAGTATCACCGCGTAGTGAGGTCCGAAAACAAAACTTCGCGATAATTCGCGTAATTCGCGGCTGAGATTTTTGACAGGTTATGGTACAGGTGACAAATTGATAAATACGATTCGCGAAAACAAAGGCAAGTCCCTGCTCGTTGCGGGGATTGTTTTGATGTGGGCGGCGCTTGGAATTTTGTTCAACGCGTATGGATATGAGAAGACGTGGCAGTTGTGGAACGTTCCCACCGAAATGCCGCCCTTCAAGGACTTCCGCCTGATTCCGGGAAGCGCCGAGTCGTTTCGAAATGGTTTCGAGCCGACGATAACGAATCCGGGCGATCCGAACGGCAGGATATTCAACTATCCGTTTTTTTGGAGGTTGTTCTTTTATACGAACATCACACAGGACGATACGGTCTGGATCGTCGTGGTGATGCTGGTCCTGTATTTTGCAGGCGCGATCTTATTCCCGCAAAAGATCACGATGCCGGACGCGTTGTTGATGCTGCTGGTTCTGTTTTCGCCAGCCTCCATGTTGTTATACGAGAGGGGCAACGCCGACCTGATCGTCTTCTTCATCTGCGCCATGATCGTCCTCGCGGCAAATTACTCCTCGTACCTGACGTTTGGCTTGATCCTGTTCGGCGCGGTGGTTAAGATGTTTCCGTTTTTTGGGATCACGGTCCTGTTGAAGGAATCGAGGCGAAGGTTTTACCCGTTCCTCGCGGCGGGCGCGATCTTCATGGTCGTTTACAGCCTTTTGACGCTCGATAGTCAACGCGCGGCGTGGACCACCACCATGCGCGGGGACGGGATTTCATACGGCACGTTCGTCTTCATTACAAGGTTGGGGGGATATGTCCAGGAGGTTTTACCGGGGTTGTTTTCACTGTCGCAGTGGGGATGGTTGTTCGAAGCGGTCGCCCTCGTCCTGATCCTGCTTGCCGGGTTTTGGGCGGTGCGTGAACCGAATCCATTGACCTGCTCTCACGAAAGGAATCTCACCGCTTTCCGCATGGGCGCTTCCATTTACCTCGGCACGTTTCTTCTTGGCAACAACTGGGATTACCGCCTCGCGTTTCTCGTCCTGGTTGTCCCTCAACTTTCACAGTGGACTTGGCAGGAAAAGGGGACGCGCCGCTTCGTTTCGGTCGGCGTGTTGATCGTGTCGCTCGTATCCTGCTGGCATCTGTTGCTGAATATTGATTTGCCGTTCATTCCCCTGAAGGATCCAGCCAACCGCATCTTCGTTTTCGACGAATTGGTCAACTGGCTGATGGTTCCGGGATTTACGTACCTTCTGGTCGCCTCCTTCCCGGATTGGATCAGGATGGATCTGCGAAAATTTTTCGGGAGGGCAATTTCAAGGAAGGTCGAGGCGTGACCCACTGACATGCCCTGAAATGATCTCCTCGGTCGCGCCGGTTTGGGCGACCTCCGCTTTTGTTATCCATGAACCCCGCCATTATTTTCATCCACGACGCTTCCAGTTCGGGAAAGGCGACGTTACTCTCCAAATGTTATGGGCGCATATCAAATGAGTTGAAGATAAAACGTCTCGAAGGTTTGCTTGAAGAAGTATCGGTCGCGTGTGCCAACCTTTGGGACGGTTTCAACTGAAATGAAACACGCCCGAATGATATAATCATCCAGCCATGTTCGAAAAAGAAGAACAACTCATCGAAGAAAAGATCAAGGCATATTGCGCGGCGAACGACCTCGCGCTCGCCGAACTGAAGTGGCAGCCCATCCCGTTCACGGGGGAATGGGGCATCTCCACGTCGTTTTTTCAGACCGCCGCGAACGAGGCGCGCGCCGGCAAAGGCAACAAGGTCCCGGTGCCGCAAAGGGCTCAGGAGATCGCCGAGCAAGTCAAGGCGGAGATCGGAAGCGTGGAGGGCATCAGCCGCATCGAGGCGGTTAAAGGCTATCTCAACCTTTATTTCACCACTTCCGAATACGCGCATCGCGTGGTGGATGAGGCGCTTTCCTTGAAGTCCGATTTCGGGCGCGGTCAACCTAAAGACGAGCGGGTCATGGTCGAGTATGCCCAGCCGAATACGCATCACTCGTTTCACATTGGGCATTATCGCAATACGGTGTTGGGTGAATCGCTTGCCAGGCTGGTCGAGTTTGCGGGCTTCGAGACCATCCGCGCATCCTATCCCGGCGACTTGGGACTTGGCGTTGTCACCGTGATGTGGATCTACGACAAGTTCTACAAGGGGAAGGAACCGCAGGGCATTCACGAGCGCGGGCAGTGGTTGTTGAAATTGTACGTGGAAGCAACCAAGTTGCTCGAGAAAAAGGAAAACGAAACGCCCGAAGAGACCGCCCGGCGTGAGGCGTATGAAGCCGAGCGGCGCGAGATGTATCGCAAATGGGACGCGGGTGATCCGTATGTGGTTGAACTCTGGAAAACCACGCGCGAGTGGAGTTTGGAAGAGTTACGCGCCATCTTGAAAATGATGGACGTAAAAATCGATGTCTGGTTCTTTGAATCGGAGGTGGACAAACCGTCGAAGGCCATCGTGGAGGAACTGATCGCGAAAGGCATCGCCGACGATGAACGTCCGCAGGGCGGGGCGGTGATCGTGAAGATCGATGAAAAACTGGGGTTGAAGAAAGAGAAGTATCGCACGAACGTCATCCTGCGCTCGGACGGCACGACTTTGTATCTCACAAAAGATCTTGCGCTGGCAAAAGAGAAGTTCGAAAAGTATCATGTTGACCGCTCGATCTATGTGGTGGATGTGCGCCAATCCCTGCATTTGCAGCAGGCGTTCGCCATTCTGAAACTGTGGGGTTTCCCGCAAGCGGAGAAGTGTTTTCACCTGGGTTATGGATTTGTGAGCCTGCCCGAGGGCGCCATGTCGGCGCGACGCGGACGCGTGGTGCTGTTCAAGCAGGTTTATGATGAAGCCATCAAGCGCGTGCTGGCTGTTGAATCCGAACGAAGCGGGAATATCCCTGAGAATGAGCGCGAGGAAATCGCCAGACAGATCGGTCTGGGCGCGCTGGCATACTCGATGCTGGCTGTTGACAACAACAAGGACATCGTCTTCCACCTGGACGAAGCCTTGTCCTTCGATGGGCGGACGGGACCGTACATTCAGAACGCGCACGTGAGGGCGAACAGCATATTGAAGAAGGCGGGGGTGGAAAGTGGAAAAGCAGAAAATCACTTTCCACTTTCCACTTTCCAATACGAACTGACCAAGCACGAGATCGAACTCATTGACCTGATCTCGCAATTCCCGGCGAAAGTGCAGCAGGCGGCGAACGAATATCGCCCGTTGGTGATGGCGCAATTCGCCTACGACCTGGCGACCGCGTTCCATTCGTTCTATCATGCCGTGCCGGTATTGCAGAGCGAAAATGAAAACATTCGCAACGCGCGCCTGCGGCTGGTCGCCGCGGCAAAGCAGACGATTGCCAACGCGCTCCGTCTGCTGGACATTCAGGCGCCGGATGTAATGTAGAAATCGCGAAACACGCAACACGCCATTAATCATGTTGCGTGTTTCGTAAAATCACATCAAGGAGACAAACGTATATGCCGATCAAAACCATCATCATGGGCGCGGCGGGACGTGACTTTCACAACTTCAACACGTTCTTCCGCCGCAACAGGGACTACGAAGTCGTCGCGTTCACCGCGAACCAGATCCCGGACATCGAAGGACGCCTCTACCCGACCGAACTGGCTGGTGACTTGTACCCGAACGGAATCCCCATACGCGCGGAGGAGGAACTGGTTGACCTTATCAAAAAGCACGCCGTGGAACAGGTTGTCTTCGCGTACAGCGACGTGCCGCACGAATACATCATGCACAAGGCTTCGATGGTCAACGCGGCAGGCGCGGACTTCCGTTTGATGGGGACGAAGTACACGCAGGTCAAGTCCACAAAGCCGGTCGTGTCGGTCTGCGCGGTTCGGACGGGATCAGGCAAAAGCCAGACGACGAGGCGGGTTTCTCTCATCCTGCGCGAGATGGGATACAATGTCGCGGCAATCCGTCATCCCATGCCTTATGGAAATCTGATCCGACAGGAAGTGCAGCGCTTCGCGGACTACGACGACCTCGACGAACAGGAATGCACCATCGAGGAACGCGAGGAATACGAGCCGCACATTGACAACGGGGTGATCGTGTACGCGGGTGTGGATTACGAGAAGATTGTGCGCCGGGCGGAGCAGGAAGTGGACATTGTGCTGTGGGACGGCGGCAACAACGATTTTCCGTTCTACGTCCCCGATCTGCAAATCGTGGTCGCCGATCCGCATCGCCCCGGCCACGAGTCAACGTATCATCCCGGCGAGGTCAACGCGCGCATGGCGGACGTATTCGTCATCAACAAAGTGGACACCGCCGACGCGGAGAACGTGATCAAACTGCGCGAGTCGCTTCACAAGTTGAACCCGAACGCCATCCAGATCGAAGCCGCCTCCCCGCTCTTCGTGGACGATCCCGAAGCCATTCGCGGCAAACGCGTTCTGGTCGTCGAAGACGGTCCCACCTTGACTCACGGCGAAATGGCTTATGGCGCGGGCTACGTGGCGGCGCGTCGCTTTGGCGCGAAAGAGATCGTTGATCCGCGTCCCTTCGCGGTCGGTTCGATTGCGGCAACCTATGCAAAATACCCGACGACGGGGACGATCCTGCCCGCCATGGGATACGGCGGGAAGCAGACGAAGGAACTCGAGGAGACGATCAACAAGGCAGACGTGGACATGGTCGTCATCGGCACGCCGATTGACCTTTCGCGCGTGGTGAAGATGAACAAGCCCTATCAGCGCGTGCGCTACGAATTGCAGGAGATTGGTCAACCCACGCTGAAGGATGTTTTGATGAGAAAATTTGGGGCGAAGAAATAGGCGAGTACATCGTAGACCGGTAGACAGGTAATCAGGAGTTGGATGAATTCGTCATCCGACTCCTGATTTTATATTCAATTCCAAAGACCGCCGCGATCAAACCGACGGCGAACTGCGCTTCAGACTTACGACGAATTTGGTCCCCTGACCAAGGGCGCTCTCCACGCTGATGCTTCCCCCCAGTTCCTCCACGATGGATTTCACGATGTACAACCCGATGCCGCTGCCGGGGATCTCGGCGATGGTGACATTTTTGGCGCGATAGAAACGCTCGAACAGATGAGGGATCGCTTCGGGAGGGATGCCCAAGCCATGGTCCGAAACGATGACCGATACGTCGTTCTCCGTTTGCGTCACGTCAATTTCGACCGACGCGCCTTCCGGCGAAAACTTGACGGCGTTATTGATGAGGTTGATGAAGACTTGCTGCAATCCGCTTTTATCCCCGAGGATGTGGATATTCTCCTCCGGCGCGTTGAGCTGCAGGGAGACCTTTTTCTTGCCTGCAATCGGCTTCACCGCCCGAATCGACTCCTCCAGCACGGGGATCAAGTCCAGCGGTTCGCGTTCGAGTTTCATCATGCCGCTTTCGAGGCGTCCTGCAATCAACAGGCGGTCTATCAGAATCTTCTGGCGGTTCAGTTCGCTGGTCAATATCTGCCAGTATTCCTGCAACTCCTCGGGCGTTCCGCCGCCTTGGATCAGTTCGATCATCAGGATCGCGGAGGTCAACGGGGTGCGCAGTTCGTGAGAGGCGCGGTTGATGAAGTCGGATTTGAGTTCGTTCAATTTCTCCTGTTCGGTCACGTCACGGATCAGGATCAGGGCTTCCCTGGCGCTGATCGGATGCAGGCGGGATTCGTACACGACGTTGCTGTTTGGGAGGCGGAATCCTTCCAGCCAGTGCGATTTTTCGAAAGCGTTTGCGTTGACGCTTCCGACGATATTTTTCACGACGTCCTGAGGCCAGATGGCGGATAGTTTTTTACCGGAGATCATATCGCGATGGAGGTAGAGCGGATGATCGGGATGCGCGCTATAATCCAGGATGTTCCCTTCGATGTCAATGCGGATGAGCAGGTCGGGAATGGTGTTGAGGATGATGCGATTCCGCATTTCGCTCAGGCGGATGGTCTCCTCGTAGCGGTTGCGCTGCAACGCGGAACCGAGCAGATTTGCCGCGGTCTGGATCGCGTCGCGCTCCGATTGGATCCACGAGAGGCTATCCCTCTGGTCGAACAATCCCAGGAATCCCCACGAACCCAGCGTCCCCTGGATGGGAACGATGGCGAAGGATGGCGCGGAGGCGCGCGTCGTTCCGTCCGCGCCGGCGGAGTTCGAAAAGAATCCGCCCGGCGTATCGAGGATGGAGGGGAGGAACGGCGTGATCGCGCCAGTCAGGTCGAAATCGGCGGCGTCCTGCTGCTTCCATTGATATTGGATGTTGACGTCGGGTTTGGTGGAGAAGGTGTTGACCTCGAAGATGGCACAACAGGAAACGCCGATCACCCGCCCCAGCGATTCCAGCACTTCAGGGATTTTGGTCTCGATGTTCGACGTGCGGAGGAGGCGCACGGTCGCGTCGCTGATCGCCGAGAGGATGAGCGAGTGTCGTTTGAGCGCCTGTTCGGCTCGTTTCCGTTCGGAGATGTCCCGCGCGATGCTTTGGATGTAGGCGGGCTCGTTCCTCTCGTTGTAGACGATGGAGGCGCTGATCTCGACGGGGAGCGTCGCGCCGTCCTTTCGTTTGAGGATGCGTTCGTACAGGCGGGAGCTGTCGTCGTTGAAGGTGACGTGTCCCAGTTCGTCGTCGAGAGACATGATGTCGCCGACCGGCATGCCGATCAATTCGTCTTCTTCGAATCCCAACAAACTCAACGCCTGCTGGTTTGCGGCGATGCAGCGCAGGTCCAGCCCGATGATGAACACACATTCCCCGGTCTGTTCGAAGAGGGCGCGATAGTGCAGGTCGTCGCCCCATTTGTTGTCGGTTTTTTTCACCGCCGCCTCTGTTTCGATGAAGAATTTTTCCAACGGAATGGTCTCATCAACCATAGACGATGTCCTGGGGTCTCCGGTTGGGAAGCATCGCCCGCACGCGGCAGCCTTTGGGAGCGTCGAGGATCTCGAGCGTTCCGCCCATGTTTTCGAACACGGCGCGCGCGATGGTCAAGCCCACCCCCAAACCTTCGTGTTCCCGGTTGTCTCCCTGGCTGATCTGGTAATACCGCTCGAATACCTTTTCCCGCAACTCCGACGGGATGCCCGGTCCTTCGTCCTGCACGGTCACGATCGCACCTCCGTCTGCGCCCGACTCGACCGTCAGCTTCACCCTGCCGTTTTGGGGACTGAACTTGAAGGCGTTATCCACAAGGTGCAAAATGGCGCGGGTGAATTCGGCGCGTGGCGCGAAGATGCCGGTTCGCGCAGAGACCTCCTGGATGAGTTCGAGATTCTTCGACGCGTACCTTTCCAACCTCTTTCGCACCGGCAGAAGGATGTGGTTCTCCACATCAATGGTCTGTCGAATGCGATTGAGGTCGCCGTGGTCAATGTTGGTCAGCAGGATGAAATCGGTCACGAGCGATTCCAGCCGGTCCACGCTGGAGAGCGCCATGCGGATGAAGCGGATCTGTTCCTCGGGGGTGTCGAATTTGTTGGTCACCACCATTTCGAGCGGCATGATGATGTTGGTGAGGGGCGTGCGCAGTTCGTGGTGGAAATTTTGCAGGATCTCCCGCTTCAACCGTTCCATGTTCTGTTGAGCGATCTCCTGCATCTGTTCGCGCCCGCGAGCTTGTTCGCGCTCCACGCGCCGCAGGACGGCTTCGATGCGCGCCAGCAGTTCGTCGGGGACGTAGGGCTTCGTGACGTAATCGTCAGCGCCGTCGCGGATGCCGGTCACTTTGTCCGCCACCCCGCTTCGGGCGGTGAGGAAGATGAAGGGAATGGAAGCCAGTTGCGGGTCCTGACTCATGAGCCGCCGCATCTCGAATCCGTTGGGCGGGGGCATCATCACGTCCGAGAGGATGAGGTCGGGAAGGATCTCCTTCGCTTTGTTCAAGCCTTCATGTCCGTCGTTGGCGGTGGTCACGCGGTATCCGTGACGTTTGATCAAAGCCGCTAATCCGAGCCGCAATGCGGGTTCGTCGTCAATAATAAGGATGGAGGGTGTCTTATCCATGTGTGTTCTTCCTGCCGGGCGGATCATCCTGGTGCAGGCTTTGTGTCGTTCCCAAAGCCTTGCCGGTGATCTTGGGACTGTTGTTCACGAACATCATGTTGATGTTCGCGAGCGAGATCAGGTCGCCGGAATTCAGCACGCAGCGGTCAATCTTCTTGCTGTTTACGAATGTTCCGCTGGTGGAATCCTTGTCGTACAACACGTATGCCCCGTCCTCCTGGACGATCTCGGCGTGGAATCGGGAGAGGAATTCCTCGTGAAATACGATGTCATTCTCCAGTTGACGCCCAAGCGTGGTGACCTTTTTTTTCAAGGGAATGATCTGCCTGTTTACGATCAGGAAAACGCCCTGTTCGTAGGAGGGGAGGTGATTTGACGACTCTTTTTCTTTCATACCGACATGATATATCCATATTTCCCGGTAAAAAATACGGGTTTTCCCCACCTCCCGCCTGACAGTTTGGTTAATGCAGTTTGCCCGTACCGCAACATTCATATTGCCTGGCAAATGCGGGAGCGTGGTCTCGCGGTACTGCGTAAGAAAGTGTTTTCAAACTACTCGCCTTGCGCGTAAGCGACGTTCTCTAACGTCCGCTGCGGCTTTTTGATATCCGGTTTTTTGGGTTTTTTTCCGTGCGTCTCCGTGCCATCCGTGCCGTCCGTGTCCAGAATCACGGGAATTCCCGGAGAGCCGAAAATACGATGCAATGCGTAATCGAAGAATGGGATAGAATAAATCCCATGTTCATTGACCAGGTAGAAATCCACGTTCGGTCCGGCAAGGGCGGCGACGGCATGGTGCATTTTCGCCGCGAGAAATACGTGCCGCGCGGCGGACCCGACGGCGGCGACGGCGGCAAAGGCGGCGACGTGATCTTCGAAGTCAAGTCCACGCTCAACACGCTTTCGTCGTTCCGGCAAAATCAAAAATTCAAAGCAGAGGAGGGCGCGCGCGGCGGTCCCTCGCAAATGACCGGGCGGAACGGCAAAGACCTCGTCATTCACGTTCCGCCCGGCACGGTCATCTTCGACGCGGACACGGGCAGCCTCATCGGCGACCTGACCCAGCCCGGCCAGCAATTGACCGTCTGCAAAGGCGGGCGCGGCGGACGCGGAAATCAGCATTTTGCGACTTCGCGGAACCAGGCGCCTCGCACCGCCGAAAAGGGCGAACCCTACGAGGAGAAACGCCTCAGGCTGGAATTGAAACTGATCGCCGACATTGGGCTGATCGGCGTCCCGAATGCCGGCAAATCCACACTGCTCTCGGCATTGACGAACGCCAAACCGAAGATCGCGCCGTATCCGTTCACCACGCTGGAGCCGAACCTCGGAGTCGCGTATATTGACGACGATACGACCGTCGTCCTGGCGGACATCCCCGGTCTGATCGAGGGCGCGTCGCACGGAGCGGGACTCGGTCACGATTTTTTGCGTCACGTTCAACGCACGCGGGTATTGATCCATTTGCTCGATGGATTATCCGAAGACCCGCTCGCGGATTACAGCCAGATCAATACCGAGTTATCCCTCTTCGATCCGAATTTGGGGAAAAAGCCCCAGATAGTGGCGCTCAATAAGGTGGACCAGCCTGAAGTCCGGGAAAGACTCGTAAAGATCCAGAAGGAATTCAAAAAGCGCAAAGTGGAGTTCATATCCATCTCCGCGTTGGCGCGCACAAACACACGCGATTTATTGATCAAAGCCCATCAGACATTGCAGGATGCGCCGATCCCCGAAGTGTTTGAAATGCCGGCGCCGGTTTACAAGCCGAAGGAGGACCCGCGCGAATTCGAGATCACGCGTGAGGGGGCGCGCGAATGGCGCATCAGGGGAATTGCCATCGAACGCGCCGCAAAGATGACCTATTGGGAGCACGACGGTTCCGTGAGACGTTTTCAAAGGGTGCTGGACGCGCTCGGCATAAAAGACGCGTTGCGTAAGGCAGGCGTTCAGGACGGCGATACTGTCTCGATTGATGAGTTCGAGTTGGAGTGGCAGGAGTGATCTTATGGGCTTGTTTCAAAGCGCCCTGCCGCCCAGGGAACGCATGGAACGATCCTTCACTTGGGGGGATGTGGTCGTCATTCTTTTCATTGCCGTTCTCCTGTATGGAGGCGTGCGGCTTGCGTTCGCACTGCCGTCCAGTTTGGAAGGTCCGCAAATCTCTTTGGAGCCGGGCGCGCTTCCGCGTTACACTTTGTTTTCGCTGGGACGCATGGCGGCGGCGTACGCGCTTTCATTGCTGTTCACGCTGACCTACGGGCGCGCCGCGGCGTACAACCGCCGCGCCGAAGCCATCCTGATGCCCCTGTTGGACGTGTTGCAAAGCGTGCCCATCCTGTCGTTTCTCCCGGTGGTGCTTCTTGGCTTGAGCGCCATTCTTCCACAAAACATCGCCGCCGAGATCGCTTCCATCGTGCTGATCTTTACCAGCCAGGTATGGAACATGACCTTCGGCTGGTATCAATCGTTGACCACCATCCCCAGGGAACTGAGGGAAGCCAGTGCCATATTTCGCCTCAACGCCTGGTTGAAATTCAAACGCCTCGAACTGCCGTTCTCCACCATCAGCCTGATCTGGAACAGCATGATGTCGTGGGCAGGCGGATGGTTCTTTCTGATGGCGGCGGAGATCTTCACCGTCGGCACACGCGACTTCCGCCTGCCTGGGCTGGGCGCGTATCTTCACGAAGCCGCCAACCAGGGGAATTTCCGCGCCATCGGGTTTGGATTGACCGCCCTGATCCTGACCGTCGTCGCGCTCGACCAGTTCGTCTGGCGTCCGCTGCTGGCATGGTCGGACCGCTTTAAAGTGGAGATGACGGAGGGTGAGCATCCGCCTACTTCGTGGTTCTACGACCTGATCCACACTTCGCGATTGTTTTTGTGGGCAAGTTCGCTGTTGAAAAACCTGTCCGAGAGATTCGATCAATGGATTGTCCGTCGCGCGCCCATAAAAGATGACGGGGAGGGGGAGGAAGGAACGGATTGGAAAACGATCCTGTTCCTTGTCGCGTTCAGCGGTGTGATCCTTTACGGCGGATATCGTTCCGCGCTCATGCTGGTCTCGATCCCGCTGGCGCAATGGGCGCAGATGGGAATCGGCGTGCTGGCGACATTCCTGCGCGTGACCGTCTCCCTGTTGCTCGCGCTGGCATGGACAATTCCCGTCGGTGTCGCCATCGGGATGAATCGCCGCGTCGCCGCCGCGCTCCAGCCCATCGTCCAGGTGACGGCGGCGATCCCGGCGACGGCGGTCTTTCCCGTCATTCTGCTGGTCTTCATCAAACTGCCGGGCGGGCTGAACGCTGCCGCCATCCTCCTGATGCTGATGGGCACGCAATGGTATCTCCTGTTCAATATCATCGCCGGCGCGAGCGCCATCCCGCAGGATTTGAAATACACCTCCGCCCTGCTGGGACTCTCACACCGGGAAAGGTGGCGCACATTGATCCTGCCCGCGCTGTTTCCCTACATCATCACCGGCGCGATCACAGCTGGCGGCGGCGCGTGGAACGCCAGCATCGTCGCGGAGTACGCGCATTTCAATGAACAGACCCTGTTCACCACCGGAATCGGTTCGTTGATCTCGCAGGCGACGGCGAAGGGAGATTATCCGTTATTGCTGGCTTCCACGCTCGTCATGGTATTGGCTGTGATCCTTATCAACCGATTGTTCTGGCGGCGGATGTACCTGATCGCCGGGGAAAAGTATCGAATGGAGTAGATTATGGATTCGACGAACACAGACAATCCCCTGCTCAAACTGCGTCACGTCCAACAGATATTCACCAGCGGGCAGCGACGCTTCACGGCAGTACAGGACGTGAACCTGACGGTTTTCGAGGGGGAGTTTGTCGCCCTGCTGGGTCCTTCCGGCTGCGGTAAAAGCACGCTTTTACGGATCATCACGGGACTGCAAAAGCCATCCGAAGGCAGGGTGCTTTACCGCGATCAACTTCTGCGCGGGGTCAATCCGCACGCGACCATCGTCTTTCAAACCTTCGCGCTGTTTCCCTGGCTGACTGTCCTGGAGAACGTGGAACTGGCGCTCAAAGCCCGTAATGTTCCCCCCGACATCCGCACGCCTCGCTCTCTGGACCTGATTGACCGCGTCGGCTTGGACGGCTTCGAGACCGCCTATCCGCGTGAACTCTCCGGCGGAATGCGCCAAAAAGTCGGATTTGCCCGCGCCATGGCGGTGGAACCGGAACTGCTCTGCCTCGATGAGCCGTTCTCCGCGCTGGACGTGTTGAGCGCCGAATCCCTGCGCGGCGAATTGTTGGAATTGTGGACAAGCGGAAGCATCCCCACCAAAGCCATTCTGATGGTCAGCCACAATATCGAGGAAGCCGTCTTCATGGCGGACCGCATCGTCGTCATGGACAAGGAGCCGGGGCGCATCCTCTCCGAACTGAAGGTGGAATTGACGCATCCGCGTCAGCGCAAGTCGGAGGAATTCCAGAAAGTTGTGGACGAAGTATATGCCATGCTTGCGGGACAGACCGAACCTGAACTCATCGAGTTGGGAACCGCCCCGGGCGAGCCCGGGCGCACGCGCGTCCTGCCGCAGGTCACGATCACCGACCTGGCTGGTCTGCTCGAGCATCTGTCCGAACTACCCAACGACCGCGCCGACATTTATCGTTTGACGGAGGAACTCGGCATTGACTCCAACCACCTCTTCAATCTCACGGAAGCCGCGGAAATTCTGGGATTTGCGACCGTCGCGAAAGGCGATATCCTCCTGACGCCGCTCGGCGAGACCTTTGCCGAAGCCAGCATCCTGGCGCGCAAGGAGATCTTCGCCACACGCATCCGCCGCCTGCCCCTGGTGCGTTGGTTGACGAACATGCTGACCCATTCTGAAAACCGTTCCCTTGCATGGGACGTGATCCAGACCGCGCTCGAACTGGAGTTCCCACCCGAAGAAGCAGGAAAACAACTTGACACCCTCATCAACTGGGGACGGTACGCGGAGTTGATCTCCTATAACGACGACAGGGAACAAGTCTATCTCGAAACGCAATCTCAGCCGCAAAAGGTTTGAATTTTTCGATCTGTGGAATCAGGAGCAGACATGACCCCCGCACGACAACGCGCCTTGATCCTTGGCATGATCCTCATTGGGTTCGCAATCGCCGCGGTCTTCGGTTTGCGCGCCCTTCATGCCTTCAGGCAATTCCGCGGACATCCTCCGCCGCCCATCGCCGCATCGAACATGGAGCGCGTCGAAACGGACGTGGAGTTGATCCGCGGCTGGATGACCGTACCGTATGTTTCCAGGATGTACAACGTTCCGCCGGGGCTGCTCTTCGATGCGCTTGGAATTTCCCCAATCGGCAATGGCGAAAAAAGCCTCGAACAACTGAACGAGGAATATTATCCGCAGGCGGACGACTTTGTCATCGCCAGCGTCAAAGCCGCCATCCTTGAATACCAGGCGCGGGACACGCCCGTCGCGACCCCCGTTCCCCACAATCCACCCATTCGACCCATAGGACCCATCCCTCCATAGGCCGAACTCCATGTCCGATTTTCTGTTGACTCAAATCATCAATTACGGCGCGCCCATCCTCGGCGCGATCGTGTTCATCGGCGCGATGGGCGCGCCCTTCCCCGGCACACTGATCGTGATCGCCGTCGGCGCGTTCGCCCGGCAGGGACTCCTTGCCTGGCATACCACCGGTCTCATTGCGCTGGCATGTGTCGTTGCCGGGGACGGGTTGAGTTACGCGATGGGACGTTACGCGCGCGATGCCGTGCTGCGCCGTTTTCAAAATTCGGAGAGATGGATCAAGGCTGAGTTCACGTTCAATCGCTGGGGCGGCATGGCGGTATTCTGGACGCGCTTCCTCATCACAGGCATCGCCGTGCCGGTCAACCTCATCGCAGGGACGAGCAGGTTTGGTTACAGACGCTTCCTCCTTTACGACCTTTTCGGCGAAACGATCTGGATCTTCGGCTACGGCAGTTTGGGATATCTCTTCGGCTCGCAATGGGAGATGATCAGCGACCTGATCGGAAATATAAGCGGGCTGACCTTGGGCCTCCTCCTCCTTGCTGCCGGGTTATGGCTGGGAATAAAGCGGTGGAAGGCGATGGAAGCGAAAAAAACAGAAATCCCCGAGTCGCAAACCCGGGGACTACCATCACGTAATACGAAATAAGCAACACGCGCCGCGCATCACGCACCACAACCTACTTCCCTTCGCGGCTCATCACGTCCATCACTGCCACCGACGCGATCTGCACGATGGTATTCACGTCGTCGCCTGTTTGCAACACGTGGACCGGCGCGCCCATACCGAGCAGGATCGGTCCAATCGCCTTGGCATTGCCGAGACGAGCCAGCAGTTTATAAGCGATGTTCGCGGATTCGAGCGATGGGAAGACCAGCACATTCGCGTCCTTCACACTGCTGAACGGATAGCGGTTTTCGATGATGTCCGCGACCACGGCCGTATCCGCCTGCATCTCGCCGTCCACGAGCAGGTCCGGGCGGCGGGCTTTGGTCAATTCGACCGCGCGCCGCACCTTGTCCGAGAGGGGATGCGGGGTCGAGCCAAAGTTCGAGAAGGAGAGGAACGCCACGCGCGGGTCGAGTTCCAACTTCTTTGCATAGTCCGCGGCGAGGCAGGCGATATCCGCCAGATCTTCCGCGGTCGGGTCAATGTTGACGGTCGCATCGGTGAACAGGTACACCCGGTCATCCACGATCATGATGTATACGCCCGCGGCGCGCGCTACGCCCGGCGCGGTGTGATGGATCCGCAGCGCGGGGCGGATGACATCGGGATAATCGTACGTCAGCCCCGAGACAAAAGCGTCGGCATCGCCCATCTTGACCATCATCGAACCGAGAATGTTGGCTTGTCGCACGCGCTTGCGCGCGACGGCAAGCGTCACTCCCTTGCGCCTGCGCAGTTCGAAATAGGCTTGAGCGTATGCCTCGTGTTTTTCGAAATCATAAGGGTCAAGCACCGTCGGACTCCAGGAAAGTCCCAGATCCTCGATGTGTTTCTGGATCACCTGCGGGCGTCCGAGCAAAATGGGGGTGGCGATGCCCTCCTCTTTGATCTGGTATGCGGCGCGGACGATCTTCGTCTCCTCGCCTTCGGCAAACGCCACGCGTTTCTTTCCGCCCGAGGTGCGCGCCTTGTTCTGGAAGAAATACCTCACCTGTTCCCCCTTGCCCTGACGGAAGGCGAGTTGCTCTCGGTATTCATCAATGTCAACGGTCTTGCGCGCAACGCCGGTCTTCATCGCCATTTCAGCCACGGCGGGCGCCTCCCACAGCAGGACGCGCGGATCAAGCGGGGTCGGAATAATGTAATCACGCCCAAACTTGATCGGTTCTCCGCCATAAGCGCGGATGACCGAATCCGGCACATCCTCCTTTGCCAGCGCGGCGAGCGCCTTGGAAGCCGCGAACTTCATATCCTCGTTGATGGCGCTGGCGCGCACATCCAGCGCGCCGCGGAAGATGAACGGGAAACCCAACACGTTGTTGACCTGATTCGGATAATCGGAACGCCCCGTGGCGATGATGACATCCTTGCGCGTCTCCTTCGCCAGTTCGGGCTTGATCTCCGGGTCGGGATTCGCCATGGCAAATATGATCGGGTCAGGCGCCATGGACTTGACCATCTCCGGGGTCATCACATTGGCGACGGACAAGCCATAGAACACGTCCGCACCGCGCACCGCGTCTGCAAGGGTGCGGGCATCGGTATCCAATACAAAACGTTGCTTGTATTTGTTCAGGTCTGTCCTGCCGCTATGCACAACGCCCTTGCTGTCACACAGCATGATATTCTCACGCTTCACCCCCCAGCGGATCGCCAGTTCCGCGCACGAAATCGCCGAAGCGCCCGCGCCCGAGATCACAATCCGAATGTCTTCGTGTTTCTTGCCGACGATCTTCAGGGCATTTGCCAAAGCCGCCGAGGAGATGATCGCCGTCCCGTGCTGATCATCGTGGAAGACGGGGATATCCAGCATCTTCTTCAATTCTTCCTCGATGTAAAAACATTCGGGGGCTTTGATGTCCTCGAGGTTGATCCCGCCAAAGGTCGGTGAGATCGCCGCTACCACCCTGATGATCTCGTCCGGGTCGCGGGAATTCACCTCGATGTCGAACACGTCAATATCCGCAAATTTCTTGAACAGCACCCCCTTGCCCTCCATCACGGGCTTGCTTGCCAGCGCACCGCGGTCGCCGAGCCCCAGGATCGCCGTGCCGTTCGAGACCACAGCCACGAGATTGCCCTTGGACGTGTACTCATACGCGTCCTGCGGGTTCTTCTCGATCTCCAAAACCGGCTCCGCCACGCCCGGCGAATATGCCAGGCTCAGGTCGCGCTGGGTGTCCATGGGCTTGGTCGGCACGATCGCCACCTTGCCCGGCTTGCCCTTCAAACGATGATATTCGAGTGCGTCTTCGCGCGTAAACTTTGCCATACTGCCTCCATTGGTGTAAAAATCCCTTGCATTATTCCACGACTTCAGGGTTTCACCCAGTTCCATTTGTCACGATTTTATGTATATAACCCGCCCGCCAAAAAATGCTACGAAAATTTCAGGTTCCAAATCTTAAAAAACATGTATAATCAGAAAAATCCGAAAGGATACGAACTCGCTTACCTCCACCGCCCCCGCGGTCCTGGCTGTACTGGATTCTGGATATGAGAGCAAGAATCTCCCCCGGTTTGGGAGTTAATTTGTGAAGTCGAATTAGGAACATCTTGAAACAGCATCGGACTTCCACCCCCCTTAACCTGTTCACAAGGCGCGCTCCGGTCGTCTGCCTTGTGATTTGATCTACACCCGAACACGCTTCGCGCGTGACCTGGGGCCTGCTCAACCTACCCAGACATTTTCCATCACCCTGCTGACGCACGTCGCTGTGCGGCAGCCTTCCGCAGCCGAGGAACCGTTGGACGGTCCTTCGGCTGTGCGCGTTTAATCTCATTGCGTAATGTGCGCTCTCTTGCGCACAACGCAGCGTTGGAGAACGCCTGCTACACAATTTGACAATGAAAAAGATCACCGCCATCGAAGCGCAAAAAAAGAACCCCAATCGGGTGAACGTTTACCTCGATGGGGAATTCGCCTTCGGGCTGGAACGCATCACCGCCGCGTGGCTGAGGGTGGGCCAGGAATTGGACGAAAAGAAGATCGGACAGTTGCAGGCTGAGGACGCGCGTGAACGGGCGCTCCAGCAGGCGTTGCTCTTTTTGAGTTACCGCGCCCGCTCCGAATCCGAAATCCGCAGGAATCTCCAAAAACACGAGATTCCCAAAGACGTGATCGAGGAGACGATTGAACGCCTGCGCAGGGACGGGCTTGCGAACGACGACCAATTCGCCCGCGCCTGGGTCGAAAACAGGAGCGCCTTCCGCCCGCGCAGCCGCCGCCTGATGGCGCTGGAACTTCGCCAGAAGGGACTCGACGACGAGGCGGCGAAGTCCGCGCTCGAAGGCGTGGACGATGAAGCGCTCGCTTACGAAGCCGCCCAAAAACGGGCAACCCGATTCAAAGGTCTGGAGTGGAGCGAGTTCAGAACAAAACTTTCCGGGTTCCTCGCCCGACGCGGTTTTTCCTATTCGGTGATCGCACGTGTGGTCAGCCGGGTGTGGAATGAATCGCACAACGAGGAACGACATTTTGAAGAAGAGGACACAACATGAACCCGATATTGATTTTTGTAGATGTGATCGTCCTGTTCGTGGGTGTGATCGCCGGGTACTTCTTACACAGGTATCAGACGGAGCAAAGGGCAAAACAGCAGCAGGACAAGGCGGACACCATCCTGAAGGGCGCCAACGAACAGGCGCGCCTGATCGAAAGCCAGGCGCGTGACAACGCCGTAAAGATCATCCAGGCGGCGGAGGCGGAGATCAAAGAACGCCGCATCGAACTCAACAAGGAATCGGACCGTCTCGACAAACGCCGCTCTGAACTCGACAACCGCGCCGACCGGCTCGAACAACGCGAACAGACGATCAACAAACGCCAGTCGCAGGTGGACCGGCGCGGCAATGAAATTGACAAATTGTACGAGGAACAGGTCAAGAGACTCGAACAGATCGCCCAAATGACCCAGGAGGACGCGAAGAAGGAACTCTTCGCGGCGGTGGAGAAGGAGGCGCGCAGCGACATGGCACGCATCATGCGCCAGATCGAAGCCGAGGCGCGCGAGGAAGGCGAAAAGCGCGCCCGCAAACTGATCGCCGACGCCATCCAGCGCGTCGCCTCCGAACACGTGGCGGAAGTGACCCGCGCCGTGGTCACGCTGCCCAGCGAGGAAATGAAGGGTCGCATCGTGGGGCGCAACGGTCGCAATATCAAAGCCTTCGAGCAAGCCGCGGGCGTGGACGTGATCGTGGACGATACCCCGGACTCTGTGACCATTTCCTGCTTCGACTCGGTTCGCCGTGAGATCGGTCGCCGCGCCCTCGAAAGGCTGATCCTCGACGGACGCATCCATCCCGCGCATATCGAGAAGGTCGTGCAGGATGAAACAAAGGCGGTCGAGAAGATCATCAACGAGGCGGGCGAGCAAGCCGCGTTCGACGCCAATATCTCAGGCTTGCATCCCGAAGTTTTGCGCATGATGGGGCGACTCAAATTCCGCACGTCCTACGGGCAGAACCAACTCGCCCACGCGGTGGAAGTCGCCAAACTGGCTGGCATCCTTGCCGCGGAGATCGGCGCGAACGTGGAACTTTCCAAGCAGGGCGGTTTCCTGCACGACATCGGCAAAGCCATGGATCACAACCAGGAAGGCACGCACGCCATGCTCGGCGCGGAGTTTTGCAAACGCTACGGCGTGAACCCCAAGGTCGTCAATGCCATTGCTTCGCATCACCACGAAGTGGAACAGGAATCCATCGAAGCGATCATTGCCGAGGCGGCGGATGCCATCTCCGGCGCGCGTCCCGGCGCCCGCCGCGAGGATCTCGAGGCGTACATCAAACGCATCCGCACGCTCGAGGAACTCTCCACATCCTTCGAAGGCGTGGAACAAGCCTTTGCCATCCAGGCGGGACGCGAGGTGCGCGTCATTGTCAAGCCTGAAAAGATAGACGACCTGACCTCCGCCCGCCTGGCGCGAGACATCGCCAAGAAAATCGAAGAGACCATGCAATATCCCGGTCAAATCAAGGTGACGGTGATCCGCGAGACGCGGTCAACGGAATATGCGAAGTAAAAAAACATGGAAACAGGGAAACAGGGCGGCTCGGTGAGAGTCGCCCTGTTTTGATTCGGGTGTTTGGCTTATTTCATACTCACAAACGGATTCTCCCTCTTCTCCTCCCCCACCGTCGTTTCGGGACCGTGACCGGATAACAGGCGCGTATCGTCAGGCAGGGTAAATACTTGCATCCTGATGCTTTCCACCAATTGATCCCAACTTCCGCCGAGGAAGTCGGTACGACCAACGCCGCCGGCGAAGATCAGGTCGCCGCAGAAGCAGACCTTCTCCGCAGGTATATGCAGAATACAATGACCCGGCGTATGCCCCGGCGTGAAGCGGACCTCGAATTCGTTCGAGCCGAGTTTCATTTTCATGCCGTGGACGAAGTCAATCGTCGGTTCGGGACCGGGGTCAATGTCGAAGCCGAACATCGCGCCGCCTCCGCCTGCGCGCCAAAGGACATGGTCATTCGGATGCAAGGCGACCAATGGCAACGGATTCAGCGCATCCGCGATTGCCGCCGCGCCGCCGATGTGATCGAAGTGCGCGTGCGTGTACCACAAGTGACCGATCCGCCAGCCGCGTTTTTGCGCGGCATGAAGGATGACGTGACCGTCCCACGCGGGATCAATCACTGCGGCTTCTTTTGTTTCGGGGTCGGCAACCAGATATGCGTTGGTTTGGGCAGGACCGAGTGTAAAGGATGCGATCTCAAACATGGAGGAGCCTCCTCGGGAGGATCAGGCTGATGAGAACAGAAACAGCAATCAGTCCGAGAGCGAACGGGTAATTCGTCGCAGGGTCAATCTTGTAGAGGAATCCAGCCAGGGGCGGAGTCAGGATGAAGATCACGGAGTTGACCGTCTCCATCACGCCATAGGTGAGTCCCATTTGCGAATCGTGGACGAGTTCGCGCGCCTGCGCCAATGCCAGTGGGCGCGCGGCGCGAAAACCACCGAGCAGAAAATATCCGAGCGCCAGAATTGGCAGGCTTATCCCGCGCCAAATGATAAACGCGAAAGCGGCGACCATCGTCTGCGCGACGAGAAAACCGCCATAAGGTTTTGCGCGGCTCAAAAAGATGGCAAGCAGGGCGTTGCCCAGCGCGCCACAGGTAAAGATGATCCCCACGTTGCCGAGCGAAAAACCGCGCACGTCTTCGAGGAAGTTCGGGGTAAGCGGCTGGGGGAGATACATGGCAAAGACGGCAAACGCCACAATACCGATATAACTCATCAAGCGGAAATTGTTCAACAAACCCGGCGGAGGCATTTCGGGATCGTGATGGTCAATCGGTTGTTTTTGAATGAACAGGATGCAGAGTGTGGAAACAGTAAAGAAACCTGCGGCAACAAAATAGATCGTGCGTAAACCGAAATGGTCGCCGATCCAGCCGCCGGTCACGGGACCCAGTATCATCCCTGTGTTGAACGTCGCAGTCGTCAATGAAAGCGCGGTGGTCACCGACCATTTGCCGCGCGCCGCGGTCACGTAACTGCTCAACGGCGAGGCAACGAACGCGGTCAAGCCGTAGAGCAACATGCCAGCGACGAACAACGGCAATGTGCGCGCCATTGCCATGATGATCGTCGCGATCAATCCCATGATCCACGCCGCGAACAACAACGGCCTGCGCCCAATGCGGTCCGCCAGGCGCCCGGCAGGGATGTGCGTGATCGCCATCGCCGCGCCGAACGCGCCCAGGATGAACCCGATCTGCTGTTCGTCGCTCCCCAGCGATTTCAGATAAATGGGTTGGAAATTGAAGAACAAGCCCTCGCCGAATCCCCACGTGAGCAGGGCGAGAGCCACGAACAGGAGGTTGCGATTCAAGCCTGACCTCCGACTCGCCGGATGAATTCCAAAGCGGATTCGAACACCTGACGACGAGCCGCATCGCGCGTGACGACATGGCTTGATCCCGTCAAATAGACCTTTGTCCTGTCTGACGCGTTCTTCAAGTCCTCGAAGATCATTTCCATGTTTTCAGGAGACACGTACCGGTCGTCCTTCGAGTGCATCAATAACACCGGCACATTGATCTTCGGCAACGCGGCGCGCATTTCTCCCAGCAACTTGTTCAACTGCCCAATCGAACGGACAGGATTCTGCGGATACGAAATATGATCCTTCCATGCCTCTTTATCGAACCAACTCGCGCCAGGTTCTTCATTGCTCTTTGGCATGTAGGGAATCATTTTGGCGATCCAATCAATGTGCCTCAACCGCGGATCATCGGGCAGTTTGTACGGCGTGGACATGGCGACCACGCCATTGACATTCGCCCTGGTTGACATCAGCAAGGACAACACTCCTCCCATCGAAAGGCCAACGAGGAAGACCGCATCGCTCGAATCCCGGAGGAGGGAAAAGCCGTCTTCAACGGAGGCAACCCAATCGGTCCAGTTCGAGCGGATCATGTCTTCGGGGTCTGTGGCGTGACCGGCGAGGCGAATCCCGAGGCAGGTATATCCGTTTTGGTTGAGGTATTCCCCCATCCAGCGCATTTCCTTGGGCGTGCCGGTGAATCCGTGAACGAGCAGGCAGGCAGGTTTTGAGCGGTCACCCAAAAGGAGGAAGGGCTCCGCAGTTGCGATGATCTGTGGCATGCGGTGAATTATAGACGATCTGCGGCGCATCCACGCGGGGCGGAGCGACGCCACCCTTTTGTAAATCGGACAATTCTTGTCGTGTGCGCAGGCAAATACCCCGTGGATAACAGGAACTTATTCACGATTTCCCCGCCAGTAGAGACGGGTGTCTTTTTCAAGGCTTGAACACAATAACTACGGGAAAGGCCTGATACTTTCAACAGAAATAACTCTCCAATAGGCAAATCAGGAGCATAGTGAATGCCACGGTGGTCGCTTAGCAATCACCACTCCATAAATGGGGCAATCCGGCGTATGAGCACCGGGAAGGTATCCGGTGCTCATTAGAAATTCTTTGACGATTTCCCTGCCTGTAAAAATGAAGTTGCGTTTGAACAATACAGCCCACTTCTCCAAAGTTTGGGGATGATGACGATCCAGCCAAGCCTTGAAGGATCCATATTCGTTCCGCAAGTTTTGGATGCGACGTGCATTCTCAATCGCCGCATTCACTTTCAGTCGATTCCGAATTATGCCAGGATCGCTGAGCAATCGGACTCGATCTGTTTCATCATATGATGCGACTTTGTCGATATCAAACTGACTATATGCAGAACGGAATTTATCGGCTTTTTTCAAAATCGTGATCCACGAAAGCCCCGCCTGATTAATCTCCAAAATGAAACGCTCGAAAAGCAGGTTGTCGTCCCTGAGGGGAAAACCATACTGTGTATCGTGGTAGACCCGATTATAAGTATCCTCAGGGTGAGAGTTGCAGTAGTCACAATAAGTGGTCATGCTGATATTTTACTATCCCCTTCAAAATAATGCGGGACCGGGACTCATATACAATCAGTACGTTGTATCCCAAAATTGTTGCATTCCATCTTGATTATCAGTACTTCATGAAAGCGCGTATTTGGCGCTCTCCCCTGGCACCGCCCGCCAGGGCAGATGTACCGCCAGATTTTCGCTAGAGAGCGAAAATTGCGCGGCGTTTTCGTGATCTACTGATTATGACTCTGAAATTGTGAAACAGGCCAGGTACGAGCGGCAAACATTATTCAGTCTTGAGAATCCAAGACTTGCAGATATAACGCTTGGACGGAAAAGGCGAGTAAGAAACTTTGCTACCGACGAGACCTCTGTTCGCTAGTCCCATTTAGCCAGCGCCATGTTGTCACAAGGGAACTCGGCGGCGGCGCTGACCCCCAGGATGGGTAGAACGTCGGTGACGTGATGCAAGCAGCAGGCGACCATTGCCGTGACGGAGGTGCCGCCGCTCGTTCCCATCATTGCCGCCGCATGACCTGTGGATGTG
>JABWAU010000104.1 GCA_013360875.1 Anaerolineales bacterium
TCGGTACGGCGGATGAACGCCGCCTACTCGACCAACGGGTTGTTTTTGTAATTGGTGGTCGAGTAGCCCCGTGTTCGTCGGGGCGTATCGAGACCACCAATTCTCATGAAATATTTTGTTTGCAGGTTACCTTTGGTCTCGATACGGGCTTCGCCCTACTCGACCAACGGGTTGCTTTTGTTACCTTGTTTCTTCACAAACTTCTTTTTTGCCAGTGGAGGAAGCAATTCTACTTCTCCGCTTATCAATGCCTCGCGTTTTGCCCTGCCCCAGTTTTGAACTTGCTTCTCACGGGCATAAGCATCCACAACACGGTCATATTCTTCGCCGTAAACAAGTTCCACTGGCAATCGCCCTGATGTATATCTTGAGCCTTTCCCAGATTGGTGTTGCGCGATACGGAGATCAAGATTTTTGTAGAACCAACGTAATATGAGCCATCTGCGCACTTGAGAATATACATCCATGCCATGTAAACTTTTGTTTCTTCCTAATTCGGTGGTCGAGTAGCGACGAGTGCTCGTCGAGGAGCGTATCGAGACCACAGGTTTTCAAGTTACTCTATATTTGAATCCAACTGTTGGTCTCGATATGGGCTGGAACGAGCGCCCAGCCCTACTCGACCAACGGGCACCTTTGGTTACGCCCACGCCACCGCCCTGCAAAACGCCGCCTCGCCGCCTTTGAACTTCCACGGGAAGACGCCGAGCGTGATGCGTTTGTTGTGCAATTCCTTCAAGCCGATGTCGCCGCCGAGATTCTCCACGTGGATGCAGTCGTGCGGGAACAGGGCATTGTGCGTCAATTGATACGCCGAATCGGGGAACAACTCGTCCATCTTATCCGCGCCGTAGATCGCTTCCGTCTTCGCGCGGACTTTCTGCCAATGCTCCAATCCTCCCTTGCCAAGAAACCTGCCTATCGGCAAATTCATGGGATGATCCGTCGAAATCATGTCCACGCCCCAGATGTGGATTTTCTTCTTCAACAGCCAGTCGCAGATGCTGTAATGCGGACCTGGGTGGCGGTGGATGTAACGTTCCTCGTCGGCTTCCTCGCCGAAGAACGAATACTTGTGCCAGCCCGTGTGGATGAACAAAATATCGCCTTCGCGTACATCGGCGCGTTTTTCGATGTCCTCTGGCGTGAAGAGACGCAGATCGTCGAGCATGTCGCTCAAATCCACGATCACGCCGGGTCCATAGCACCACTCGATGGGGATTTGGTCAATCGTCTTGCCTTTGGTCACAAAATGCCGCGGCGCATCGAGATGCGTGCCCATGTGGTTGGACGTCATAATATATTGCGCATTGACGCCATGTTCCGCTTTGCGTTTGATGTACTTCACTTCAAAGGGCGGGTAGAAGGGCCAGAAGGAACAATCGGCGTTCAGGTCTTGAGAGAGGTCGTAGATTTTGGTCATGGGGGGTCTCCTTTGATTTGGTTGATTGATTAAGAGAATTGGAGGATTAGAGGATTGAGGGTGGCGGTGGTGATTCCAGCCAGACGATGTCGGTTTCGTCAAAGAGGGTGTTGGGAAAATCATCTGGCAGACGTTCGATGAGATAATCAACAGGGCTTTCTTTCACGGTCTTCGCAACAGTGATTTCGCCCGAGCGTTGACCTTTGAGACTCGAAATGTAGAGGTTGAGTTGGCGCGCAATCTCCGTCAGGCGTGCAACGTAACTTTGCGAATCGGCAGGAGCAATCAACCCTCGAGCGGACGCTCGATTGACCCAATACTTCGTCTCGAACACACTGCCGCGTGCATAATAGAGAAATTGAATCTTCTCCCCCCAGTGATAACGCCCAAACGACTTAGCGATATTCGCTCCGATTGAGTCGGCGGCGCGAGAAATCTGTTTGCCTACTACATCCCTGGCAAAGTCATCCCATCGAGACGCAACTTTATAAACAGCGTCAGCAATCTTTTCCGCGTTTTTTAATACCCGAACATCTTCCATGGAAGTAGGCATAAAATTCTCCCAATTCTTCAATTCTCAGAGTTGGTACTTCTCCGCAAACGCCACCAACGCATCCTCAAAAATCTTCAATGGCGGTCGTACCAACCCCGCCCCCACCTGGCCAACTCCTGCATTCTTGTGTGCGATCCCTGTATTGATACGCGGAGTAATTCCAAGTTCAACAACTTTGCGAATATCAATGCCTGTGGGGGTGCCTCTAAAATCCAGTGACGGCATGGTGAAAAACTTACTTTCTGCAAATGTAATCTCATACATTTCGAGCGTCGCATTCATCGCGTCTTTCGGCGTGCCGCCCACAAACGTCACAATCGCGGGCGCGGTTGCCATCGCGAAGCCGCCGATGCCTGCGGTCTCGGTGATGGCGCTATCGCCGATATCGGGATTGGCGTCGGCTTGCGAAAAGCCCGAGAAGAACAGACCCACTGGAATTTCGGCGGGAGCCGTGAACCATTGCTTTTCGCCAAGTCCGCTGACGCGGATTCCAAAATCTGTGCCGTTGCGTGCCATCGTCGTGACAATCGTCGAACCTTCCACGCCATGCGCGGCATCGGTCATCGCCTTGCACGCCGCCATCACAGGGTTCAACACGCTCAAAGCGTTATCTCCAATGAACTGTAAAACTTCGGATTCAACCGCGTCATCCTTCACCACCTTCGCAATCAACGGCGCGAGCAATTTCAAAAACAACAGCGACCCCGCCTTGTTGCGGTTGTGACCCTCGTCGCCCATGTGCAGCGCCTCGGCGATCAGCGCGCGCATGTCAATGCCGTTCGACGCCGCCAGCGCATCTGCCAGCGCCACGCCCAGTACATCATTCATCCAGCGCAGACGCTTCAACACATCTTCACTGTACGCGCCATAGCGTAAAACTTTTCCATAACCTTCGTTCAAATTGGAAAAAGATTTATTTCCATGCTCGGCATTTTCCACCACATAGACTTTCATCGAAGCGGAGGTGACTCCCGCCATCGGACCGACCGCGCCGTGATGATGACACGAATCGAATTCGACCTCGCCTCTTTCCGCCATTGAGGCTGCTTCGGCTTCCGATTTGGCGATTCCCTCGAACAGCATCGCTCCAATGATCGCCCCCCGCAGCGGACCCGACATCCGCGCCCACTCGATCGGCGGACCGGCGTGGAGAAATAAATTATCCTTCATCCCAGGGATGACATCGCGCGCGGTAGCAACGCCTTTGAGGATGGGTCTTGCTTCCATCAAACGATTTACGGCAGTGGTATTAGCGTTATCTATGTCCATGATTTTCTCCGTGTGAGAATTAGAGGATTGGAGAATTCTCTGCTGCTCTAATTCTCTTTTTTACTTTTCATCTTCGCCAGCAACGCAGCCATTTTCTCATTGCCGCTGGCTGGTGGCTTCCACTCCACGTGTACGGCTTGCGCGCCCTGCGAGAGGAGGCTGTCATAAAACGATTCCAATCCAACGTTGATGGCGGCAAGCGGCTGTTTCAATTGATCCAAGTTTACTGGCGTGAGATAACTCTGCTTGCTGGTAACGAACCGCAAACTGACATATTCTACGGCTTCGGTTGCAGTGCGAAATACAACTACACCTGCCTCTCTCAGTTGGTCAATTTGAGCTTGAAGATTCTGTGGGTCATCGTCCGTGCCAATGACAACCGCAACGAACTCCAACCCTTCGACGCGGCTCAGGGCAGGTTCTCTAGTTTCTAGTCTCTTTTCTCTAATCTCTCTAATAACAGGAACCAACTCCCCTGCAGGGTCAGGATGCGACCCCTCGCCCAGCACCACATCGAACAGAATCATCCCGACTTCGGAATCTGCAGCTTCCTGTTTCATGCGTCTGATGCGTAAATCGTTATCAATCATCGGGTGCAACCGCCCGACCATGAAGAACTCATCGCCGAGGTCAATGATGGTGTGGGCGCGGCTGCGGAGAGGGTCTTCCAGTAATTGGTTAGTGGTAATGGGAGCGTTGGAGTAGATGGGTGAAAGGCTGGCTTGCAAACCGAGCAAGGTTTCATACGCAAGAGTCCCGCCAGAGAACAGCCCTCTGAGGTAATTAGTAATTGGTAATTTTCTCTCAATTACTAATTCCCAATTACCATTTACTGCCAGTTCTGCGGCTTCACTCAAACTAATCGCAAACTGCAAATTGCCAATCTTCCTCGCAGGAGGCGGATAGCCGATGAAATAGATGACAACAGGTTTCCCCGTCCCCTGCGCGGCGGCGATGAGACCTGTCGCCACATCGGGTGAGGGCGGTTTGGAGATGAGTACGATGACTTTCGTCTCGTCGTCGCGTGCAAGCGCATCCAACGCTTGATGCGCCGTGATCGCGCCGACATCGGATTTCAAATCCCGCCCGCCTGTGCCGATGGCGTGACTGATGCCCGCGCCGAGATTGTGGATGTGCGCCGTTACGGCTTGCGTTCCCGTCCCCGACGCGCCGACCACGCCGATGGAGCCGCGCCGCACACGGTTGGCGAATCCCAGCCCGATGCCGTTAATGATGGCAGTGCCGCAATCGGGTCCCATGACGAGCAGACCTTTTTCGCGCGCAGTTTTCTTCAAAGAGATTTCGTCTTCGAGTGAGACATTATCGCTATAGAGAAAAACGTGTTTGCCGAGATCGAGCGCTTCACGCGCCACGCCCGCCGCATAGCGACCAGGAACCGAAACCAACACCCAATTTGCTTCGGGCAATTGCTTCACTGCCGCAGATAAACTTCGCGGGCGGAAGTCGAAAAAATTTGGAGAATTGGAGGATTTGCGACGTAGGAGCAGTTCATCAACCTGACCGATTGCATCGTTCGCAGATTGATCGTTTTCGGCTTTGACGACGATTAATAAATCGTCCGAGTTGGCATTGACGTTTTCAGGCAGCAAATGATTTGCCGCCAGCAAATCTTTATTCGCTGGCGTCGCCATCGCCACCCCCGCATCTGCGACGCCAGGCAAGCCGAGCAAGCCGCGTTGCAGTTGCATCAACACGACCGAGTCGTAATACGTCCCCGCGCGGACTTCCCATTTGACGACGGTCATATTTTCCTCACTACTTTTTCGATGCCCTCCGCCCATGCAAGAAGGGATTCATCCGCGTTCCATTTGCCGACCAGTTGCAAGCCCATGGGCAGACCTTCTTCATTCTTTATTGTGGGGATATTGACGGCGGGAAAACCAACTTGCGTCCACGGCAAACACATGACAGGGTCGCCTGTGGAGTCGAGTCCTTTTGGCGCGGGACCGATGGTGGGCGGACAAATCCAGAGGTCAATTTGATTTTCGTCCATGGTTTGGGTGAGGGAGGCGCGGAAGGCATCGCGGGCAGAGAGTAGAGTTTGGAGATTAGAGACTGATTGACCTCGTTTGATTAAATCGGAGAATTTGGAGGAGTAGAGAACTTCGTGTTTGGCGAACCAATCTTTATGAATTTGCGCGGCTTCAAACGCGAGAATGGCATCGTGGCGGTTGCGGATTTCTTGAAAATCATCCATCACTTGCACACGGCGAATCTCGTATCCCGCGTCAGACAGGATTCGGCATAAGTCGTTGAAGCAGGCTAAGGCGTAGTCCGAAGCGCAGGCGAGGTAGGGTCCTTCGGGGATTCCGAGAGTGGGCGTCCCATCTCCAATCTCTGATCTCCAATCTCCAATCAACACACGTGCAACTCGCCTTGCCGTTTCAACATCTGGTACAAAAAATCCAACATGATCAAACGTCGGCGAAAGTGGGATCACTCCATCGCGCGAGACGCGTTCATAAGTCGGCTTGAAGCCAACGACGCCGCAAAACGCCGCGGGACGAATGATCGAGCCGATGGTTTGTGTTCCCAGCGCGAGGGAACACAGTCCCGCCGCGACCGCTGCCGCCGAGCCGCTGCTCGAACCGCCTGGCGTGTGATTCGGATTGTGCGGGTTGCGCGTGGGGCCCGGCGTGAAGTAGGCAAACTCGGTAGTGACGGTCTTGCCCATGATGAGCGCGCCTGCGTTTCTGAGTCGCGTCACGCTCGCGGCTTCAGCCCCTTGAAGTTCTTCGGGAGGCAGTTTGCTTCCCGCCTGCGTGATGAAACCGTCCACGTGGAAAATATCTTTCACGCCGACGAGCATACCGTAAAGCGGAGGGCGCTTGACCAGATCAGGATGACGGCTGAGAAGGGCGTCCGCTTCCCGGTGCAGGCGCGCAAAGCGATCCTGTTCAGGGATGAACGCAAGAACGGACGGCTCACGCGCAATGAACCGCGCCTCAACCTGCGCGAGATATTCGGGAAGGGTCATCTGATTGGATCGCAATGATTCGATTATCTGATATGGGATCATACTTACTGATTGCTGCTTGCCATTGTGGTTTCGATACGGGCTTCGCCCTACTCAACCACCGAGATCGCCAATCTCCAGTCTCCAGTCTCTAATCTCCAATTCTTGCGTTGAGCCTGCCGAAACGACCATTTACCAATTACTTCATCTTCTCACTCGCCAACTTCACCGCATCCACAATATGCTGATACCCCGTGCAACGACAAAGATTGCCCGACAGCGCGTGACGGATCTCTTCTTCGGTCGGGTCTGGATTCTGCTTCAAGAATGGAATCATTGACATCAAAATGCCCGGCGTGCAGTAGCCGCATTGCAGACCGTGCGCTTCCCAGAAGGATTGCTGCAAGGGGTGTAAATTATCTTTGTCTTTCGCCAATCCCTCAACTGTTGTGATGGCATGACCATCCGCCTGCACGGCAAAGATCAAACACGAGCGCATGGACTCTCCGTCGAACAGGATTGTGCAAGCGCCGCACACGCCATGCTCGCAGCCGACGTGCGTGCCGGTTAACCCGAGTTCGTGACGCAGAAAATCGCTCAGCAGCATGCGCGGCTCGACTTCGCGGGTGTATTCCTGCTCGTTAACGGTGAGAGTAATGGAGATGGGTTGGGTCATTGCAGTTCTCCTGCGCGTTGAATGGCTTGCTGCAAAGTTCGTTTCGTCAACACCTTCGCAAGGTGTCTTTGAAATTCAGCCGAGGCATGGACATTTCCGAACGGGTTGATCTCCTTTTCGCTTGCGAGTGCGGCGGTTTCTTCGATCAATATATCGTTGGGCGGTTCGCCTTCCAAAAGTTGCGTTGCCTCCCTCGCTTCCAGCGGTCCTTCGCCCGCGTTCAGATAAACCAGTCTCGCCTCTTTGCATTTTCCCGCCTCATCCAATGTGACCTGTGCGGCGACGCCCATCAGCGCGTAATCGCCCGCACGCGGCGCAACCTCCATAAACGACCAGCCCGCGCGCGGCGGCATGAATGGGATTTCGATCTCGACCAGAATTTCATCGGGCTCGAGAGCGGTCGTGAACATGCCAACGAAAAAGTCCTTTGCCTCGATCCAGCGTTCACGCGAAATATTTTTCGCTTTCATACGCGCATTCAACGCCAGCATCAACACAGGCAGTTCCGCGGCCGGGTCCGCATGGACGAGGCTCCCGCCGATGGTGCCGCGATTGCGTATTTGCGGATGGGCAATGAAAGGGACGGCTTCATGCAATAGCGGCGCACGCTTTTCGATGACAGGATCAAATTCAAGGTGTCGTTCGCGCGCCATCGCTCCCACGCGAATCGCTTTTTTCTCTTCGCGGATATAACTCAACTCAGACACACGGTTCAAATCAATCAATACACCCGGCTGCACCACGCGGAAATTCATCGCTGGCACCAGGCTTTGCCCGCCTGCCAATAATTTTGCATCCTCGCCGGATTGAGCTTTCAATTCCAGAGCCTGTTCGAGCGATACGGGTGCGTGATATTCAAAGGGAGCGGGTTTCATGTCTGCCTCATGTCATTGCGAGCGAAGCAATCTCCTGGTTGAATTAGAGATTGGAGACTGGAGACTGAAATAACTTCGCTTCTTCCTTACCTTCAAATTGGTTCTGTTTCCTGAAACTTTTCACCACCTCAGACATGACCGCCAGCGCGATCTCCTCAGGGGTCTCTGCGCCGATGTCGAGACCGATGGGCGCATGGAGGCGGGAAAGTTGTGCTTCGCTCACGCCGTCGTTCAGCAATCGTTCGCGGCGTTTGGCGTGGGTGGTTTTGCTTCCCAGCGCGCCGACGTAAAACGCGGGACTGGACAGAGCATACTTCAACGCGGGGTCGTCCAGTTTGGGGTCGTGGGTGAGCGTGGCAACGGCTGTGGAACGGGTCACGCGAACCTGCTCGAACGCTTCGGGGAGCCGGGTTTGGATCAGTTGATCCACATTCGGAAATCGCTCTTCGCTCCCCCATGCCCTGCGCGGATCCATCACCACCGTGCGATAACCGAGCGTTTTTGCCAATGAGACCAATGCCATCGCGATGTGAACGCCTCCGACCACGATCAGGGTCGGAGAGGGAAGAATGACATCCACAAAGACTTCGACTTCTTCGTTCAGCATCATGCGGCGCGGCGTTCGCTGTGAGAATATTTCCTGCGCTACTTTCAACACCAAATCGTCCCATTCGTTGCCGAACGATCCGTGGGCGCGGCTTTCTTCGTTGACCAGTATTTCGCGCCCGATCAAGTCATCGGGTCCTCGCGTCACAGTGACGATCCCCGCGGCGCGATCAGCAGATATTAAAGCGGACAGTTCCTCGAAAAATTTCGAGTCGAGCGGCTGGACGAAGATATCAATGCTTCCCCCGCAGGCGAGACCCACCTCCCAGGCAGTTTCATCGGCGACGCCAAAATGCAGGAGTTGAGGTCGTTTGGATTTGAGCGATTCGATCCCCGCTTCGACGACCGCATTCTCCACGCATCCGCCGCTGACCGAGCCGGTCATCCTCCCATCGAGACTGATCCCCATTCTCGAGCCCGCGCGGCGCGGCGAAGACCCCCACGTTTGGATCACGGTTGCCAGCGCAATCGGTTTCCCCTCGTTTCGCCAGCGGATCAAGTCAGGCAGGATATCGCGCATGGTGATCTTTATGGATCGCAGGAACTTGTTCCTGCTTTTGCGGAAGCAAGCTTCCGCACTCCAAGATTATTCTTTCTCTATCCTCTTTCTCACTTCATCGTAGAACTGGTTCGCCAGTTTTTGCGAGACGGGGATCATCAGGCGGGAGACCAGGCTCGCCAATTGACCGGAGACGTTCACATCCGCCGTCCAGTAGACGACCGTCGAGCCGTCGGGCCCGTCGCTCAACCTCATCTCACTGACCGCGTCCGCCGCGCTGCCGGTGGCTGTGCCGTGCGCCTTGAGTTTGGCGCGGTTGGGCTCGTCCAGTTCGAGAACGTCCACGTCGCCGGAGAACCGCGCCTTCACGGAGCCAAGTCCCACGCAAATGACGCCGCGGTATTTTTTCATTTCTTCGATGGTTTCGATCTTTTCCACCCCCGGCGCGCACTGCCCGATCTGGCTGGGGTCGGTCATAAAATCCCAGACCTTTTTACGCGGCGCGCGAATGGTCACTTCGCCTTTGAGTTGCATTGAGGCTCCTCTCCATCCATGAGTCGGTGAACAGATTTGGAGTGTAGCACAGGGGTATCGCGAAAGTCAACGGGGAATCGATTGGTGATTACCCACAACGCGTAGGAAGCGTTCTCTAACGCTGATGGGAGCATTAGAGAATGCGCCCTACGCGCGAGATGTGGGTAATCACCAGGGAATCGAACGCGTCCGAAGCAGGGACAGGCTCGGGTTGGGCGTGAAGCGTAGGGGTATCCGCCTGGACCGCGCCGGATATGCGTATCCCCACCCAATTTGGAGGGTTATTTAAGACGACATGTATCCGAATCATGTTGAGACAAATGTATTTGCAGCGAACAGGCTCGTCCCCCGCGAGTCGGTTCATCCCATCCATTTTCTGTCGCCATGAGCAAACGCCTGCGGCGACTTTTTGTTGGAGGTGCCTTTGGAGAGAGATAAATCCACCCATCCCCCCGAAATTTCGCGAAAGGAGAATGACAGGATATGGCAATGAGGAAGAGTACCGTCAAAAAAACAGGCAAACCAAAAGCAAGTCAGGCAAAACCATCCAAACCAATGACAGGAGAAACGACAATGGCTAAGAACAATTTAATGGGCTATCTCCCGAACGATTCACCTCCGATTGGACAAATGGTCCTGCTGGGTTTTCAGCACGTGTTGACGATGTTCCCAGCCACGGTGTTCGTTGCGGCGTTGTGCGGTTTTCACGTCGGCACGGTGTTGACGGTTTCCGGCGTGGGGACGGTTGTCGCGTTGTTGCTTTCAAAGTGGAGATTGGGCAAATTCATTCCGCTCTTCTACGGTTCCAGTTTCAGTTACATCGCCGCCTATCTCGCCATCGTCCAGCAGATGACCGGGAGCCTGCCGCAATTCGGCGTGCCTGCCCCGGATAATGTCATCAGCACGATGCAGGCGGGCATCATCGTGACCGGTATCCTGAACATTATCGTAGGGGCCGCCATCCGCGCCATCGGAAAGGAGAAGATTGACCTGATCCTGCCGCCCGTCGTGACGGGTTCCGTCGCCGCCATCATCGGATTTGGACTGGCGTTCGCGGCGCTGGGACTCGCCGCGGATAACTGGGCGGTCGCCATCGTGACCTTGGTGGTGACGATCCTGTTCTCGGTCTATTTGCAGGGACGCGGGTTTATCGGCATGTTGCCGGTGCTGCTGGGCGCGATCGTGGGATATATTGTGTCCGCGCTAATCAATCCCGGCTCGGTCAGTTTTGCGCCGGTTGCCTCCGCGCCGTGGTTTGCCGTGCCGCATTTCACCCTGCCCAGTTTCAGCGGCGCGCTGGTCGGCACAGCCATTTTCAGTATTTCGGTGATGGCGATCGCCACCATTCCCGAATCCACCGCGCACTTGTACCAGATCAGCCTGTACGTGGATCGCTTTGCAAAGGACAGCGGACGCGAACCCTACGAACTGGACAAGAACATCGGCTTCAACCTGATCCTGGACGGTGTGGATGATACGTTGAAGGGCTTGTTCGGCGCGACGGCCGGGACGAATTACGGCGAAAACAATTCGCTCATGGCGATCACGCGCAATTATTCGGGACCGGCGTTGATCGCGGCAGGCGTCATTGCGGTGTTGCTTGGCTTCGTCGGTAAACTTGCAGGTCTGGTACAGACCGTCCCGCTGGCGGTCAGCGGCGGCCTGGCGATCTATCTCTTCGGCGTGATCGGCATGCAGGGCATCGCGCTGATGCAGGAGCACAAGGTCAGCATGTTCAATCCGCGCAACCTCGCGGTCGGCGCGACGATCATGGTGGTGGGCATCGGCGGCAACATCGGTTACGAAGGCGGCTTCCTGCCCATTCCGATCCTGCAAGGGCTTTTCCCCAGCGGCTTGCCCGCCATCGCGACTGCGGCGGTGCTGGGGATCATCGTCAACGCGATTTTCCTGATCTTCAAACCGCCCTTGGAAGAGATGGAGATGGGCGAGAGGGCGATGGCTTCGGCGGACGATTGATCGTTTCGCCTTCCCCCAACCAGGGATGGTCTGCGGGCTATCCCTGGTTGTGCTACAAATGACGGATCGAGACTTTCTCCCATCCCCTCACTGAATTGACTCGAAAAGCATTTTTACACCCTCCCAGTTCGTCCGCCCGGATCGCCCTTTCCTTTACCTGATCTGTCTCGAGCAAATGCGCGCGGAAGACGCCGGGGAGCAAACCACAGGAAACGGGCGGAGTGTAGAACGCCCCATCCATTTCGACGACGAGGTTGCCGAGGGTGAATTCTGTCAGTTCGCCGCGTTCGTTGTAGAGGAGAACGTCATCGCAACCGGGGAAGTCCCTGCGGGCGGAGTCGTAAACTTCCCGGTGTGTGGTCTTGTGGAAGAGAAAAACATCGTTCGAGTTGACAGGTGTTTTTGCAAGGGCAACCTTTAACGAAAGTTGATTGTCGGATGGTTGAAACGGTTTTGCTTCGCGGCTCAGGTTCCCATCCTTATCGAGCAGGAGTCTCACGCGTTGCGGAGACGCGAATTGGGAGGAGATTTCCTCCAGATAGGTTTCGATGATTTCTTTTGGAAGGGGTGATCTCGATACGTCCTCCATCCCCGCTTCGCTTCGCTCAGGACTACTCGACCAAAGTTGTCCGTGCGAAATCGGAAAATCAAAATAATCCGCCGAATCCAGCAAACGCGCGATGTGTTTATCGCGTAAATAGAATCCTTCTTCGGGAGTCCATAACATGGTTTCGAGCAGGGAGAAGCGCGGCGGTTCCTCCGTCAGCACGCGGGCTTTGAGCAGCGCCTCGGCGTATTCGTCCGCGCTGGTCGAATCCCAGACGATGCCGCCGCCGAGGCCGTACTCCGCAGTTCGAGTCTCACGATCAATGAGCGCGGTGCGGATGGCGACGTTGAAGGTCGCTTTGCGATTTGGCGCGAGATAACCAATACTGCCTGTATAAATTTTGCGCGGCGTGGTTTCGAGTTCAGCAATGATCTTCATCGTGCTGACCTTTGGCGCGCCGGTGATGGACGCGCAGGGAAAGAGCGCTTTGAAAATATTCGTGATCGAGGCAGATGTCGTTGCCTTTACAGTGGATGTCATTTGCCAGAGCGTGGGATATTTCTCGACTGTAAACAATTCAGGAACATGCACGCTCCCGACCTTTGCGATGCGGCCCAGATCGTTGCGGATCATGTCCACGATCATGACGTTCTCTGCCCGATTCTTTTCCGATTCCTTCAACCACTGAGCCTGCTCCCGGTCCTCGAGCGTGGTTCGCCCCCGACGCGTTGTCCCTTTCATCGGACGGCTGACGATGATCCCGTCGTCGAGTTGAAAGAAGAGTTCAGGCGACACGGACGCAATCACGAACCGTCCGGCGTTGACGTAAGCCGCGTGGTTGTTTTGTGCTTGCGCGAGGTGGAGGAAGAAGTTCCAGGGATCGGTGTCAAAGTCTGCCTGGAGGCGCATGGTGTAATTGACCTGATACGTTCGCCCGTGGGCGATGTGATCCTTGATCTGCGCGATGGCGGCGTTGTATGAGTCGCGGTCAATGGTGGGGGACCAGGCGAGGGCTGGTTTGGGCGAGGCAGGCTCGGGTAAGGCAACGAGGCGGGGCGCGGGGTAGAGTCCGAACCAGAGGAGGGGAAAAGTGTTTCGTGTTTCGTCGGCGCGGATGTGAAAAGCATCGTCGAACGCGGGCGCGAGCCCTTCTTCGCATCGCTCGGTGTGCGACACCTCGACGAGGGCGGCGACATCGGGCCCCACACGCTCTTTCGCGTCGCGTCGCTCACGAAGCTCGTGACCGTCGCGCTCATCCTGTCGATGGTCGATGACGGCATGCTCTCGCTCGACGACTCGGTCGCCGAGCTCGTGCCGTCGTTCGCCACGACCGGTGGCTTCGATCGGTCCGCCATCACGGTCCGCCAGATCCTCAACCACACCGCGGGTCTCTCCGACATCTCACCGCTCATCTGCCCCGAAGCGAGCGCGAGCGAATGGGTCGCGAGCCGCACGGACCTCGAGCTCTGGGCTCCAGCCGGCGCCGTGTGGGACTACTCGAACACGGGGTTCACGCTCGCCGCGGCCGTCGCGGAGAACGTGAGCGGTCGAGCCTTCCGCGACCTCGTCGCCGAACGCGTGCTCGGTCCCGCGGGCATGGAGGACACGACCTTCGACCCGACGGTCGCCGCGATGAGCGAGCACGCGGCGGGGCACACCCTCGAAGGGTCGACGACGGTGCTCGGCATCGCCGACTACACGTGTCCAGCGCTCGACGGCTCG
>JABWAU010000105.1 GCA_013360875.1 Anaerolineales bacterium
CAGCACGCGCTCGACTGGGACCAGCGCCACGCGCTCGCCGTGACGGCCCACTTCCGCCTGCGCGGAGGCTTCGACGTTTCGTGGCACACGCGCGCGGCCAGCGGCCTGCCGTGGACGCCGCTCTACCGGCTGCCGACCGACTCCATGGACTGGCCGCCGGCCTACGCGGAGCAGGCGTACGTCAACTCGCGCCGGCTCCCGTGGAGCGAGAACACGAACTTCGCCGTGCGGTTCACGCCCGGGCTGTTCCCGCGCGTGGCGGTGCTGCTCTCGGCCAGCAACCTGTTCGACAACGCCACCGACCGCCTCGCGACGATTTCCGGGTACCCCAACCCGAGGATCGGCACCTGGTACGACCACTACGGCGCGTTCCGCACCGAGACCGGGCTCGGCGGCGGCGCCTACTGGAACGACACGGACGCCGACGGGATTCGCGAGTGGGTGCGCGGGCAGCCGGTGGCGCAGTTGCCGCCGGGGTTGGCCAAGCGGGGTGGATTGCCGCCCGGGTTGGCCAAGCAGTTGCGGAAGAACGGCACGCTGCCGCCGGGATTGGAGAAGCGGATCACGGCGTTTCCGACGGAGTTGAGCAGGCGGTTGGGGCCCCTGCCGCCGGGCTGCGGTTGCGATCGCGTGTTCTTCGACGGCAAGGCGCTGATTGTGGCGCGCGCGGCAGGGGCGATTCTGGATTTGGTCGAGTTGTTCTAGGGCAGGAACGGGCTCAGGAAATCGAGCACATTTTGGCGATCGAGGCGGAAGACGCCGCCGGTTCCGGCGCAATTGCCGTTGATGCCGAATGAGGTGACGCCGGCGATGACCTTCGACTCGGAGTTGCCGGAGCCGAGGAAGTTGGGACCGCCGGAGTCGCCGAAGCAGGTTCCGCCAGTGTGTGCGTTGTTCGACAAAAGCAACGAAAAGTCACCGGTAAAGCCCGGCACGTTGATCTGGTTCAACTTCGGATGCGCAACCATGCGAACCCGGACGTTGTTCTCCTTCCACGAGGCGGCATCCGGGAAGCTCATCTGCAACCCGTAGCCGACCGCGGTGAACGTCACGTTCTGCAAACCGCGTTTGGTCTTAAGCGCGTCCAGCTGGTTGAGCAACGGAAGTTCGCCGTATTCGCCATTGGGACTGTAATAAGGTTCATCAAGCACAACGACGCCCACATCGCGGACGAAGAAGGCATTGGGGTTGTAATCCGGGTGGGTATAAGGCGTACCGCCGACATCGCCTGTGAACGGATATCCATTCGCAGGAATGCCAGATTCCACATCAGCGTCGAACCAAATTTCCACATGCGCCGCCGGCGCTTCGGTACAATGTCCAGCCGTCAGGAAGAGAGTGGGTGAAAGCAGGGTGCCGCTACAGCGCCACAGTGGGGTGCCATCTGCAAGCTGCGCGACCATCAACCCCACGAAGGGATGACCGTCGCCATCCGGTTCGCCATCCGTGACGGCGCCCACTGGGAAGACCGCAACCGCGAGGATCGCGATCACCGAAAGAAGAACGAAGAAATATTTGTTACGCATTTTATTCTCTCCTTTGAGTTTTTTTGGATGCTTGCATAACCGGAATATTCTGGAAAATTTATGCGGGGAACCTCCTTTCGGTCATTTAACGAAAAACGCCGAACAAAAACTTCGGCGGTCTGGCGGTCCCGCCAGTGGCGGGATCCATGACTTTGCGTCCCCGCCTCGCGACGGGTTTGCCTTTTCGATGATGGTTATATAGTACAAAAAATAAAAAAAAGCAAGAATTAGGGCGCATCAAAAGGTTACACGGCATTACGACACGTCGTATCTAAAAAAAAACTGGAGGCGCCCTGGGCGAGCGCCTCCAGTGAACTGAACAATCTCTGACCTGGGGTCATTTTCCTCCCGGCTGGAGGACATCAATGAACACGTCGGTATCGCCGTCCATGCGAGAATCGGTCCAGAAGGGATAAGCCTTGTTCCCCGCCGCCGCAATGCCGTTGTAGTCGCCGATGAAGGACGGGGTTCCGAAGAAGCCATTGAAGAAGTTCGACGACTTTTCCGAAACGCGGTACTCCTTCCACGTCTGCCCGCCGTTTTTGGAAAGAGCCACCCAGGCGTCGGTCAGGGTGTTATTGCCGCTGACGCGGCGATCATAGTAAACCACCCACACCCAGCCATTGTCGCCGACTGCCACCCAGGGGAACCAGTTGTCAAAATCGGCAGGATCTTTTGATATCCTCATGGGGGCTGACCAGGTTACTCCGCCATCGGTGGATTTGCTGATGAACACATCGGTGCTGGTCCGTTCGGTCCCGGGGCAGGAACCATCCGACGCGCTGACGAAGGTAGGATAGGCAAACTCATCACCGTTGCGATTATCAGCCCACACAACGTACAGTTCGTCGCTGGGACCGACGCCAATCGTCCCGGCCGCATTCAACCGCCAGCCGCCGTTACAAACGGTCTGACGGCCGTTGAAGGGCGAGAACGGATAATTGGTCAACCCGTCCGCCACCATGCTGACCTGATAGGGTCCCGTCACGGCAAAGGTATCCGGGTCAACCTGGACCACCAGGATCTGGTTGTCGAACTCGAACGCGCCGGAACCGTCGAAGCCGCCGCCCGTCCATTCACTCTCGTTCTGCTCGTTGAAGAAATGGACGTACAATGTCCCATCCGAACCGACCACCGGATAGGAGAACTGGTTCTCGTCGCAATCATAGGACGTGGCATCCGGTCCTGTGGCGCCGGGTCCCGTTCCGCCTGTGACGTCCTCCTGATATTCACACAGGTCGGCAGATGCGCCGTTGATCTCGCCAACCACCGTCCAGCTCTCGGCTTTATCGTCAGAGTAGGCAAGGTAGATGGGGGATTCGTAGTACGCAGCCCCGCCTTCGAAGAGGAAGCGTGTGTAAGTGACATAGATGCGGCCGTCGTGCGGTCCTCCGCTCGTGTCTACGGTCATAAACTCCTTATCCAGGAAAACGGAGCAGTCGGTGGCATAGGGCCAGTAATCCACAGTTCCGCGACCGGTGGCAACGACCGGGCGGAACCAACTCAAGCCTCCATCATCCGAACGATAGGCGAAGATGCCATTCTCGCACCAGGTGGCGCTGAAACCGATCGAGGTGTGATAGACAGCGCCGTCATTGGCAAATGCGACCGCCGGATCGCCCGTGCCAACCGGAGGCTCGACGATGCCTTCCACAGTGATCAGCGCTGGGAAGGTGATCAAACCGTCGTGCCACGTCTTGCCGCCGTCGAACGACGTGGAGAAACCGCCGCCGATGGGCCAACCAGCGCGGTAATCGTTGTAGCCGGCAACGAGGTGTTGTGGATTGTTGGGATTCACCGCGATGGAAGTCTCATTCTGCGCGCGGAAGTTGAAATCCTGGTTGACCAGGATGTTGTGTCCCGGTGACTGGCTTGCGGCTGGGCGGAAATCACCCTGAGGAGTGAAAAACAACGGCTCCTCCACGATGCCCGAACGCCAGTGCATCACGTTGGGCTTGGGCTTTACTGGAATCTCGATTTGTTGAGGCGGCGCGGCGCCAGCGCTTGGCACAATGGCAATCGCCATGATCGCGATCACCAAAAATATGCTAAACCATTTTGTTTTCATAACCATCTCTCCTCTCATGGCTTGAACTACATCAGGTTGGATACGACATCGCGACAAGTCTTATCTTTTTTTCGATTTCACCTCCTTGAAAAGACAACCGCCGAAGATATCTCTTGGCGGTCTGGCGGTCCCGCAAAGGGCGGGATCCATGACTTTGCGCCCCCGTCTTGCGGCGGGTTTGCCTTTTCGACATAATCATTATAGTCATCCTGCACAATATTTCAATACCCATGCAACCTCCTCCCGTATTGCAGGACGAGCAACCTGGGCAACTCCAAAAAAGAGGGATTTCTTCGAGAATTGGGGGAACCTTTGGCACGTGCCCGCCGTCCTGAAAGAAATGTCCGACGCGTAAAGGAGATCGTATGAAAACCCGATGGATTTCGTTGATCGTACTTTTGGCGCTGGCTTTGGCGGGCTGCAGTCAGGGTGGAAGCCAGGCGCCGGGGGAACCGCAATCCCCGCCCTCCATGAACGAGCCGGCCGTCCCATCCGAAAACACCTCCCCCAACGTCACACAGCCGGTGGAAGTCCCGCCTCTTTCCACGCCTACGCCTGATTCGTCCGCCCAGGGCAAGCCCTCCGACCCAGAACTCCAAAAACTGATCGAAACAGCCGTTCAAGATCTGGCAAAACGATTGTCCGTATCAGAGGATCAAATCCACTTCAAGGAAGCAACCGAAGTGACCTGGCCCGACTCCAGCCTCGGATGTCCCAATCCATCCTCTGCTTATCTCCAGGTGCTAACCCCCGGCTACCTGATCCGCCTGCAAAACCGGGATACAACGTTCGAATACCATACGGACAAAAGGGGTCTGGTGATCTATTGCGAATATCCATTCCCCCTCCCCCTGGACTCCCTCCCGGACCGATAAAACATCCCATCGAAAAATTCTCTGCCGCACATCCGCTTGATAAAAGACCCTAAAGGTTTCTGAAACCTTTAGAGGGTGTTTTGAAATTCAGACCCTAAAGGTTTTTCTGGCGAATCGGGTTCAAAATTTGCACAGAAAGCCTGTTTGAAATGCTTTTTTGCTTGCAATAGAAACCTGTAGGGTCTCTGTCTTATATTTTCAAAACACTTTCTTAGAAAGCAAAGGCTGGCAGGAGAAATCCTGCCAGCCAGTTGTCACGAAAGAGCGGGATGGGTGGTTATGGGCGATCAATCTCAATGATGGGCGAAGTCCAGGTCTCCCAATGATCGGGGTTGCCCGGGTCGCCTCCAGCCTTGAGAACCTCCAATTCCAGATAGTACTGCCCATCCGGCAATTCCTTCACAATCTTGCCATTCTCACTGCGGCGGGTGCCGTCCCATGGGAAGGCGAAGAAACTTGTGGTGGTGGAGTTGCGCGGGAAGTATTTCTCGGCATAGGCAAAATTGTGCTTCGGGTGAACTGGCGTGCCATCGGCTCTGAAGATGTGGATATGCACCAGTTCGACCTGATGATCGAAGTGAGCCAGGATGTAGGGAATATCCTCGCCAACCATGCTGTACACCCAGTCAGCCGGGCCGGTTACGGGACCGTAGAACAAGCCTCCCTGACTGATCGCCAGCCACGGGAATCCGTTGGGTGTCGGCGTCAAAGCCTGAATGCCCTGGTAATCGCCCACGAAGCCGGCGTACGGCACGCGGTAGACCTGTCCGCCGTCGCGAGGCGTGAAGACAATATATCCGCCGTAGATCCCGTTGACGGGTCCCGTCGCGGCGTGAATGTACGCCTCAATGGTGTATTTGTTGTACTGCGGCACCGTGATGGTCGTTTCGCTGAATTCCACGTAGGCATCCGACAGGAAGAAGGACGGTGTGATCACGCCGCCTGTTGACAGGGCATTGACATAGGTGATGTCGTAGGTCACGGGTTTATTGCTGTTGTTCTTGATGTCAAGCACCGCGACGTACGGATCCATGACCTCCCAATACTCCCCGGTTGCGATCTTTCCCGGAGTGATGACCGTGGTCGCTTTGATGGCGTCATCAACATCCAGCATGCCCGCGCCCTGGCGGTGGACGTTATCGAGGAAGCCCAGGGCCGGATTGCCCCACCACGGTTTCGGGTCGGCGCTGTTCTGGAGGATATCGCGCACCTCCCTTGCCTTTGTCTTCGGCTTGGCTTCAAGAAGCAGAGCCACCGCGCCCGCTACATGCGGGGACGACATGGATGTGCCGCCGAGCGTGGCGTAGCCGCCCTCTTCCAGCGGGTAGGTGGAGTAGATGTTGCCGCCGGGCGCGCCGATGTCGGGTTTCAGGCTCAGGTCAGGAGCCAGACCGTAGGAACTGAACGAAGAGATCAAGCCGCCGTTCGGGCTGAGGAAGGAACCAAGCCTGTCGGTCCAGGTCATCATGACCGGGGCCGTTTGCGCGCGGATGAACATTCCATCCGCTTGCGCGATGCTCACCACCGGTACGCTTCCATCTCCGATCGGTCCGCCCAGCGTGCCGCTGAAGTTGCCGGGGGCATTGTTATGGATGACCACAGCAGTAGCGCCAGCATTGATCGCATTGGTGGCTTTTTCTGCAAAGGTACATGCTCCGCGGACCGCCAGGGCGACCTTGCCCGCCGGGTCCGCCAGAAGCGGAAGATCCGCATTACACGCCTGTCCAACGAAGACGATCTCTTCCGTGCCGGAGGTCGGCACAGGGCCCGAGAAGGACATCGGGAAATAACCAATGTCCCTGCCGTTGACCTCGAAGACCGGAGCCGTATTGTGGGTGTTGTCGAACGAAGCCACGCCGATCACGTCCTTGCCCAAGCCGGGCGCTCCAGCCGAATACAGACCGTTTGCGCCGCTGTTGCCGATCGATGCAACGACAACCATACCCTTTTTGACGAGGCGGTCAGACGCCACAGCGGTCGGGTACTGGGGCCAGGTAAAGGCGGAACCGATGCTCATATTGAGCACTTGCATCTTGTCCTTGAGCGCCATTTCCATGGCAGCGATCATGATGTCTGCTTCGGTGGAGCCTGTACAACCGAAGACGCGATATGCGCCAAAGGTGACTCCGGGAGCCACACCAACCACCTGCCCATTCGCGCCGACAATGCCGGCCACGTGCGTGCCGTGACCGTTGCAGTCATCGGGAAAGGGATCAGGGGATGGAATGGGGTTATAGGAAGGAGACGTGTCGTCCGCATTGTAATCATCCCCAACCAGGTCGTAACCGAATGCCACGCGGCACCCGGGACCAAAACAACCACCCAGATCAGGATGGTCGTAGTCAACGCCGGTATCCATGACAGCCACTCGAACGCCTGCGCCGGTGTACCCCAATTCGTTCTGGGCGATGTCAGCGCCGGTCATCTGAATGGCGGTGAATAATTCGGGACTGGGGCTGGTGGTCGTTTCAGGGATGGAGATCTTCACCACAGGATAGACAGCCACCACACCTGGGAGAGTCTTCAATTTGTTGATGTCTGCGGGGTTGATGTTAATGGAAACGCCGTTCCACAAATTGTTGAATGCGAATCGCTCGGTATATTCGATCCCGTTTGCCGCAGCCGCCGCGCGGAATTTACTTTTGTCGGCATTGGTCTGGGTCACCGTGCCGCCATCCGCAAGGGGTTTGCTGGCGAACTCGACGAACCATGTGTGCGGGGTTTCGTCCACCATTTCGCCTGTTTCAGCAGATGGAACCGGGACGAGTGGCTCCACCTTGGTTACGCCATCTGACGCCCCTGCAACAGGCACGATCGCGAGAACGAGAATAATCACGACCGACAACACACTGAACCACTTTGCTTTCATGAACTATTTCTCCTCTTATAGTATGATGTGCGTTACGTGGATGCAATATGTGTGGAGTATATTCTTCTTTTTTTATGCACCTCCTTTTTAAATAAAACCACCGAAATTAAATTCGGCGGTCTGGCGATCCCGCCCTGGCGGGACCCATGACTTTGCGTCCCCGCCTTACGACGGGTTTGCCCTTTCGACATTTTAATTATAGTACGCCTGTAAAAAAAAGCAAGAACACTTCGGAAGATAAAATGAGAAAAGGTTACAACGGTATAATCTGCCCTTATGTCAAAGCGACCCTTTATACTTTCCATCCTGATCGTTGCGTTAATCGCGGCGATTGGGACGGCGGTGTACATGTACCGTCCCAACGCGGCGCGCCTCGTTTTGTTCCGCGCGTGGATCAACAACCCCGCCTCTCACCCGGACTGGAAACTGACCGCCGGTTCCCAATGCGGATCCGCGCCCTTCATCTTTCCCACCGACGGCTTTGCCGGTTTTCTATGGGGCGATTCGTTCCGCCCCGGTCACGCGCACCAGGGCATTGATATCTTCGCCGGGACGGATGTGGGAATCACCCGCGTCATTGCCGCGTATCCCGGCTATCTAACCCGCCTGCCCGATTGGAAATCCTCCGTCATCGTGCGCGTGCCAAGCGACCCGTTTCACCCCGGCAAACAGATCTGGCTCTACTACACCCACATGGCAGACCGGTTCGGCAATTCGTTCATCTCCGAGGAATTCCCGGCAGGCGCGTCGGAAAGATACGTCGAAGCGGGGACCTTCCTCGGTTATCAGGGGGATTACTCCGGCGACCCCAACAACCCGGTCGGCGTGCATTTGCATTTCTCCATCGTCGAGGACGACGGGAATGGACAGTTCAAGAACGAACTGGAAATTGAAAACACCCTTGACCCATCGCCTTATTTGGGATTACCTTTGAACGCGCGTGAGAACCGCGACCGCATACCGTTATGCGAGTCGCAGGGCTGATCCGCAATGGATGCCGAATACCATCGAAAGAAAGAGGAAAAGGATGAATGAACTCGCGGGGAAAGCGATCCTCATCACCGGCGCGGGCAGAGGAAGCGGACGCGCGCTTGCCCTGGCGTTTGCCGAACGCGGCGCCATGGTCGCGGCGAATGACATTTCGCCGGTCAACGTGGAGACAGTCGTGGAGGAAATCAACAAACGGGGTGGACGCGGCGGGGCGTTCATCGAGGATGTCGCCAAGAAGGTCGGCGCGCAGAATTTGATCAAGCAGGTGGAGGACGCGTTCGGCAAAATTGACATCCTGATCAACCATGCCTCCGTCCAGCCGCGCGTTCCCCTGCTGGAGATGGACGAGTGGGACTGGCATCGCACGCTCGACGTAAACCTGACCGGCGCGTTCCTGATGACCCAGTCCGTCGGGCGCGTGATGCGGCGTCAAGGTTCGGGGGTGATCGTTAACCTCATTACGCTAGATCAGGAATCGGGCAGGGATGAAGCGGCTTTCGTCGCAAGCATGTATGGATTGGAGGCGTTCACCCGTCACGCCGCGCGCGAGTTGAATCCGCACGGCATCCGCATCCACGCGGCGCGGACGGGGAAGGATGTCGTCGAGGAAGTTCTTGCGTTATTGGAGGAAGGATGAAGGAGTTGACGGAGTATCGCGCAAATTTGATCGAAAGGCTGCTCTCCTCGGCAAGGGAGTTTCGCGAGGCGTGCCTTGCCGTAAAAGATCCATCCGCGCCGCTGGACGACGGCTGGGACGTCCATCAAATTGCCGCGCACACGCGCGACGTGCACGATCTGGTGTACGCCTTGCGGGCACGCAGGACGGTGGAGGAGGACAATCCGGAATTTCCAAACTTCGACGGCGACGCATACATGGCGGAACATTACGACGCGGACGAACCGTTGCGCGAACTTCTGGACGGCTTCGTCGCGAATGTGGAAACGCTGGCTGGAATGTTGAAGGATTTACCGGTGGAGGCATGGTCGCGCGAATCGCGTCACGTGACGTACGGGGGCGGCTTCACCATGCAGACCTGGATCGAACGCGATCTGGCGCACATCGAGGAACATTTGAATACGGTGAGAAGGGCGGAGTAAAGCTGTTGCGTGGTGCGTGATGGGTGATGCGTGTTGAGTGATGCGTGTTTTGTTTACCATAGCGGGATGTGAATGATCCCCGACGCCCACGTCAAAACAGGCTCATACACCTGCAAACCGATCAATGCGAACGCAATGCCGAGCAATGCGCCCGCGACGATATCCGAAACGTAATGCACGCCCATCGCCACGCGCGCAACAGCGACCAGCGGCGCCCAGACCCACAACACGATCGCCGCGCCGCCTGGTCCCAACCCTGTTGCAACGACTGCAATGAGAAACGACCGCGCCGCATGACCGGAGGGAAACGAATGTGGATCGGTGTTACGATAGATGCCTCCCCACTCGCCCTGCGGACGCCTCCTCCGCACGAGGAATTTGATTCCCATCACCAAAGCCGCCAGCACGCCGATGCCGGCGAACTGCACGACCGCCCATTTTTTCCAACTGGAATCGCCGCCCGCCCATAACGCGATCAACGCGATCGCCCAAAACCACGAGTCGCCCGAATGTGCGAAGAAGACCGCAAAGGCGCGCAATGCGCCCGGTTTTTCCGCCACGCGCATCCGCCCGGAAAGACGCGCATCCAGTTCAAGGATGAAGGAACGCAGGCTCATTTCCCCTTCGGCTTCGCTTTCGCTGCGGCTTTGGTCCCCGCCGTTCTCGTTTTGGAAGTCTTCGCTTTTTTCGAGTCTGCTTTCTTTGCGGCAGCCCTTTTTCTCGAACCGGCTTTGGACGCCAATTTGCGTCGCTGCTTCTCGAGGTCGGCGCGCAGGATTTCAAGTTGATGAGGTTTGTCCACGTCCATGCAGGGTTCGGCGTGCTGCCAGACGATGACCCGTCCCTGGATACCGATGCGCTTGCTGACTTTTTCAACCAGATCCTCCAGGGTGATGCTGCGCGTGACCACCTGGAACAACGTTCCCAACCCAATGATGCTTGCCTGCCTGAGCGGACTTTTGCGCGTGCCGATCAGCGCCTCCCACAGATCCAGGTGTTCGGTCGCCATGCGGACGTGGGTGATGTTAATGTCCGCGCCGCACAGTTCGATGTCTTTCAGCCGGGTATAGGTTCGCCTGGAACCGGGAAAACGCGCTTCCATCACTTCGCGCGGACAGATACCATAGTACAGGTCGTCCTTCGTTTCCATGCAGGCATCCACGAGCCAGTCCACCATCTCCGGCTTGAGGGCGGGAATGTCGGAGGAGACGACCAGAACATATTGGGTCTTCCTGTCCAACTCCAAAGCCTTGTTCACACCCGCTACGATGTTGGCGAGCATGCGCCCCTGGTTGGAAAGGAAATACACGGGCTTTTTGCAGGTAACTCCGCTTTTGGGCGAAAGACCGATGACGATCACGTTCCTCACCTGTTCCGAGTCTCCCAATGCGTCCAGCACCCATTGGATCATGGGCTTCCCTGCGACATCAATCAACGCTTTTGCGTCCCCGTTCGAATAAGTATAGAGCGGGTCGTCGGGCTGTGGGATTCCGCCTGCGAGTACGATTGCGTCCATAGATTCTCCTTATGTGGCAAAGTAGAAGGGAAGCAGGCAGGTGAGCGGGTGGACGAGCGACAAGTAAACAAGCAAACACGTACACAAGCAGACAGGTACACAAGTACACAAGTTGTTTACTTACATGCCTGTTTACCTGTTCACCTGTTTACGTATATCCGTATGCCAGCATACCCATACACCTGCATACTCCTGCTTAGTTCAATTCCTGCAATTGCGGCTCGAAACCGAGTTTATCGAGCAGTTCGCTGTATTCACCCCACGTGAGCGGGCGCCCCTTGCCGGAGACAGCCACCAAGGCGGCTTCCATCATGTTCGTGCCGAAGGAGCGTCCCTCCAATACCGGCGTGGTGGTGACGAGGTACTTCACTCCGCACTTCCTGAAAAGTTCCACGTCTTCGGTGGTGGTGGTGTTGGTCACAATCACCTTGCCCTGCATGTCGTCGGGCATGTGGCGTTTGAGGTAATGACAATCCCCGGCAATCACGGTTGCCCAGCGATAATATTCCTCGTACTTTGGAACGCGCTGATCCTGCTTTTCGCCGGTCGGGTAGAGCCACTCGAAGGGGAAGCGCGTGACGATGGGGATCATCAGTTTCGCCAGCGTGCGCAGCCCCTTTAGACTCTTAATTGCAATGGGAACGCCCAACGCGAACATCAGATCGCCGAATACGACTTCATATCCCGCTTCGACGAACGATTTGGAGAGCCCCCAGCGATCCACACCCAAAGTGACAAAGACTTTTCGTCCGCGCTGTTCGATGTAATCGCCGATCTTTTCATCCAGGAAGGCGGGGGCTTTGTTTTCCAGCGTGTTCTTCAAACCGCCGCCGTCCACAAGGGGAGTCTTCTTCACAAAACGCACCATCGGCTGGACGGAATGGAACGGATAGAACTTGCCATCCACCAGCGCGCCCAGGTCCGCGCCCCCGACCCCGAAAGCGTCCACCTTCCCGTCGAGTTCCCTGTATTTCTGCGCGGCGGCTTCCATGTCGCCGTCTGTGCCAATTCGTTCGATGCTGACCTTTTCGCCCAGCAGTTCGACCTCCACCGCCTTGTTGCGCCTGGATGAACCAATGCTTATGCTGACCGCTCTTTTCACGGAATTTTCTCCTCGAATGGAATGGGACTATTATATACGGAATCGGGCTTGCCCCCGAAAGCGCGCCGGGAGGATTGGGTTCACTCAAACGGCTGAGGAACCGGTCGGAAGCGTGAAGAGGAAGGTGGAGCCTTTTCCCGCCTCGCTCTCGACCCGGATCCTGCCTCCGTGAACCTCGACTATTCTCTTCACGAGAGCCAGTCCGATCCCCGTACCGTCCCCCTTCGCGTCCAGTTTGTTGAACAAGCCGAAGATGCGTTCGTGGTGCTCCGGTGGGATGCCGATCCCATTATCGCGCACGTGGAAGAGCGGCTTGCCGTCCTCCTCCCCGTCCCATCCGATCTCGATGCGCGGGTCGGGTTGATCGCCCATGAACTTGGCGGCGTTATCCACCAGGTTTTGGATCACCTCGATCAGGCGGGGCTTGTCGCCGAAAACGGTCGGCATGCCCGCGTCGATGTGAACGGCGATGCCGCGTTCCATGATGCGTCCCTGCACGAGCGCCACCGCCTCGCGCGCCAGTTCCTCGAACGGGATGTATTCCGCTTCGTTGGCGATACGCCCGACGCGCGAGAGTTCGAGCAGTTCGTTCAAAAGGCGCTGCATCGTGTCGGTGGCGTCAACGATGCGTTGTATGTCCGACTTCATGCGTTCGAGGTTGCCGTTCGACGCATCCTGTTCGAGGTAGCCGAGGAAACCGCGGATGGTGAAGAGAGGCGATTTCAGGTCGTGAGAGACCGTATAGGCGAAACGTTCGAGTTCGGCGTTCTTGGATTCCAGTTCGGAGATGAGATTCTGCCGGATGGCAAGATCGGATTGAAGGTCCGAATAGAGGCGGGCGTTTTCGAGCGCGATGGCGACCTGGTTGGCGTAGATCACAGCCAATTCGGCGTGATGTTCATTGAACTGGTTCTTCCGCCGGCCGTCCAGCGCGATCAACCCGATGACATTACCTTTCAATTTCAGCGGCACCGCCAGCCAGGAATGGATGTAGGTGTGCGGCGGCATTTGGAAATCGGGCAGTTCAGCCTGCACGTTGCCGTTCAATATGAAGGGGACCTCCCCCTTGAGGATCGGCAGGGCGGAATTGGTCTCATTGGTCGCAAATTCCGGATTCGAAGTATCGAACTCTTCCGGCAGGTTGCGCCCGCTTATGAATTTTTGCGCGTTTCCCTCCACACTCCAGATGGAGGCGCTGTCGTAGGGAACCACGAGTTGGATCTGGTCGAGGATGCGCTGGATGATCTCGGAAAATTCGAATGTGCCGACGATGCTTGCCAGGCTTTCGCGCAGGGTCTCAGATTCCTTGTTCTTCTCCTCCAGTTCGTTGATGAATTTTTCGCGTTCCATCTCCACCCATTTGCGCTGTGAAATGTCACGCACGATCATCAGCGCCGTATGGGCTGAGTTCGGGATCACGCGGGCTTCCATGGCGCGGTAATCGTTTCCCATCTTCTGCTCGAACTCGAACACGTTCATGTGCCCGGTGGCAAGCGAACGTTCGATTGCGAAAAGGGTCTGCAAGGCGACGGTTTCGGAAAACGTCTCATAGATCGGTTTGTCAATGAAATGGCTGGGTGGCATGGAGTCCTCC
>JABWAU010000106.1 GCA_013360875.1 Anaerolineales bacterium
ACTGTTGTCGCGCGGTTCCTGGTAGACGATGCGGCAGGCGTATTCGGGGGGAATGGGCGTGTTGCCTCCGCCGCCGCCAACCGGCGGCGGGACGACCACGAACGGAGTCGCTGTCGGGAGGACGACGGTTGGGGTGGGCGGAGCAGCCTCGGTCTGGGTCGGAAGCGGGGTGTTCGTCGGTTCGGGGATCAACGCCTGAGCCTGTTCCGTCTGCGCGTTCTGCGCGGCGACGGTCAGGGCGACGGCTTCCTGTATTTGCCGCTGGATCTCCGCCGGGTCCTGGGTGGGAGCCGGGGCGGGGGCGCAGGCGGCGATCAGCAGGATGCCCGCCATGAACGGGATTGACACGCGCTGGATTGGTTTCATATTGTCTCCTTGAATTGCTTATTGCTCGTTGGGTTTGGATGAGCCATCGCCGATGCCGAGCGGCATCCACTTCTTTTCATCCTTGAGGCGGTGTTGAATGCCGTGACGGTCGTGTATTTCGTCGAAGCCTTCGGGTTTGATGAACATCTGGTTGCCTTCGAGCAGACCGTGGATGCCTTCCTGTCCGGGTTCGGGGCGTTTCTCGCCCTTGAATTTGGCGGCGTCGCTGGGCAGGTAATCGGTCGGCTCTTCGTAGGTAGTGACGTATCCTTCGTAGTTCCTTAGAATGATCTTGTGATCGGACATGCTCAAGAGGTAGTTGGGCATGACCGGGATCTTGCCTCCGCCGCCGGGCGCGTCTACGATGTATTGCGGGACGGCATAACCGGAGGTGTGACCGCGCAAGCCTTCCATGATCTCGATGCCTTTTGCGACGGGCGTGCGGAAGTGACCCGCGCCTTCGACGAGGTCGCATTGATATAGATAATATGGACGCACGCGAATGCGCACCAAATCCTGCACAAGTTTACGCTGGATGTGGACGTTGTCGTTCACGCCCGCCAGCAGAACGGACTGGTTGCCTAGCGGAATGCCCGCTTTTGTGAGACGGTCACAGGCTTGTTCCAGTTCCAGCGAAATTTCGTTCGAGTGGTTGACGTGGATGTTCATCCACAACGGGTGGTATTTGGCGAGCATGTCGCACAGTTCCTGCGTGACGCGCATGGGCATGAAGACCGGTACGCGCGAGCCGATGCGGACGATCTCGATGTGCGGGATCTCGCGCAAACGCGAAAGCAGTTCTTCGAGGATTTTTGGCGCCAGTACGAGAGGATCGCCGCCGGAGAGCAGGACGTCGCGCACCTGCGGAGTCCGTTTGAGATACTCGATTTGCATCTCGAATTCCTGCCGGTTGAAGGTCTGGCTGGGATCGCCGACGATGCGGGCGCGCGTGCAGTAGCGGCAATACGACGCGCACTGGGTCGTGACCAGCATCAGCACCCGGTCGGGATAGCGATGAACAAGCCCCGGCACGGGAGAGTGGCGGTCCTCCGCCAGCGAGTCTTCCATCATGGCGGTAAAGGTCTGCATTTCCTCGGCGCGCGGGATGACTTGTTTGCGGATCGGGTCGAACGGATCGTCCGGGTCAATCAGCGAGATGAAATAAGGTGTGATGTCCACGCGGAAGAGACCCTGAGTCTGGAGCGCCTTGCGTTCGGACTCGGTCAGCGGGATGATCTTTTCGATCTCTTCGGCGGTGTTCAAACGGTGACTCAATTGCCAGCGCCAGTCGGTCCACTTTTCATCGGGGACGTCGGCGTAAACGGGCGCACGCTTGGAAACAAAAGGTGTAGGCATGGGATATTCCTCCGAATTTGATTAAGAGTTGGGCGGCTGTAAGACGATACGTATCAGAAGGTTATCCTGCGGAGGATCGTGATCGGGTCTGAAAAACCCGGCAAACTTCATTTTCATAATCGGTATTGTAAGAGCAAACAAAAAGCGGGTCAATGTCGCTTTTGGCAAGCCAGGCATCCGGGTTCTTGAAGCACACGGAGGTCTGGGAACCTCGAGCCTTCATCTGGTGTATAACTGATAAATGATCTCTCCGGAGAGACCGAGTGAATGAAGCCGACCTGATCCAACGCGCCGCAGGCGGCGATACAGAGGCGTGGGAACCGCTCGCGCGCGCGCATCAGGATGCCGTCTTTCGACTGTGCTACCTGCTCCTCGGCGATCCCGACGACGCGGAGGACATCGCGCAGGAAACCTTTTTGCGCGCCTGGAAACATCTCCGACGCTTCGACCCGGCGCGCCCTCTTCGCCCGTGGTTGTTGAGCATCGCGTCGCACCTGGCGAGCAACCGCCGCCGCTCCATCGGGAGGTATCTCTCCGCGTTGACGCGCGCTTTTCGGGACGATCCTCCGCCTCCCACCACCGAAGAAAAAAGCGCGCAGCGCGCGGAAGCCCGTGAACTTTGGAAGGCGGTCCAAACCCTGAGCCTGCCCGACCAGCAGATCGTATACCTGCGTTACTTCCTCGACCTCTCCGTGGCTGAGACGGCTGAAGCGCTGCGTGTTGCGGAAGGCACGGTCAAATCGCGGTCGAGCCGCGCGCTCGAAAAATTACGGAACGTTATCCGGCAGGATTTCCCTGTCCTCATCGAAGGACGCGAGACATGATGAACCTTGAATTCGAAAACCGGTTGAAGACCATTGCAGGCGGGATGGAGTACCCGCCTGTGCCCGACATTGCGGGACGCGTGATGACGCGCCTTCGTTCCTCGTCCCACCCTCGCTTCGGACTTAAGAGATTAGCCTGGTCGCTGACCCTTATCCTCCTCCTGCTCTCGAACCTTTTGCTCATCCCGCCTGTACGCGCCGCGGTCATCGAATTCATCCAGATCGGCATCGTCCGCATCTTCCCGCGTTCCGCCGAGCCGACGCCGGAGATCGTCAACCCGACCGCTCCCGACGCGATGGCGCCGCCCACAGCCACGCCCGACGCGTCCCTGCCGTCCTTGATCCCGTTACTCGACAACATCGCCGGCGAGACGAAACTCGCCAACGCGCAGCAGATGGCTGAATACCCGATCCTGCTTCCAACCTACCCGCCGAATCTAGGACAACCAAATCACGTCTACGTTCAGGAGGCGGAAGGAACCGTGACGATCCTCGTCTGGGAGGATCCTCGACAGCCTGGGCGCGTCACGTTGAGCCTGCATTTCATCCCGGAAGGGAGTTGGGCGATCAAAAAATTCGAGCCTACCGTCGTCCAGGAGACCGAGGTCAATGGTCGGCGCGCCGTGTGGACCGAGGGACCTTATCCATTGATCCTTCACAACGGAAACGTTGAATTCACGCGGCTGGTGGACGGTCACGCGCTGATCTGGGCGGATGGGGAGGTCACCTATCGCCTCGAGACCGAACTTGGCATGGGGGAGGCGATTAGAATTGCCGAATCGCTTGAACCGATCCCGTAGGGTGTGTCGTTTCGAGCGGCGCGAGGCGCCACAAAAGCAAGGAAGATTTCGCTTCGTTTCTCTCTCACATCCGTTCGAGACAAGACTCGTCGGAAAACAAGGTTTGGGGAACCAACCCTCCTTGACCGGTGTATTCAGATAAACCACTCAAGGAGGTTCGCATGTTTTCCCGATTCCGCGTTGCATTGGGGCTGGCGTTGATTTCAGCCTTCGTTCTTGCCCTTCCGGTCTTCGCCGGAGGCTGGGCGGTCATTGTGTTGGATGAACTGCCGACGGACGTCGTCGCAGGCGAACCGTTGACCATAGGATTTACCGTATTACAACACGGCAGGACGCCGATGGATGATCTCGATCCCACTGTCACGGCGAAGTTATCCCCGGGCGAAAAATTCGTCGTCAAAGCCGAACCCGGCAAAAAACCCGGTCACTATATGGCAACATTGATCTTCCCGAAGGAAGGAAACTGGAACTGGTCCATTCAGGCGTTCAGCATGGATCAACCCATGCCGGTGTTGAGCGTCGCCTCGCCGGCGAACGGAGTCGCGAGTCAGTTCGTTGTGAAGAGCGAGCCGGCAGCCGAATTTCCGTGGCTGGTTGCCGGCGGGTCGGCGCTTGGAATTGGGCTTGCCGCGCTGGCGTTCGCATTTCGTCGCAGGAGTCGGCTGGTTGGGGCGTTGGCGGTATTCTGCCTGGCGGTTGGAGTCGGTTTGTTCGCGGCAGAATCAGCCGTCCCTGAGGTGGAAGCGCAGGTCAAGTCGTCGCCGGAGATGTTGGGCGGATCATCCCTCTCGCAGGTCGAGTTGGGAGGGCGGTTGTTTGTCGCGAAGGGATGTATCACCTGCCACGCGAATAACAAGGTCTCGAACGCCTCCGCATATTGGAGCGTTGAAGCCGGGCCGAACCTCACGAAGTTTTTCGCCAGCCCGGAAGCGCTGCGCCTGCGGTTGAAGGACCCCGCCTCGGTCAACTCGAATACGCAGATGCCGAACCTGAATTTGTCCGCGGCGGAGATCGAGGCGTTGATCGCGTTCATCAATTCGAAGTGATCTTGTCCCATCGAAGGAACGGGCAGCGGAGGGAGGCCGCTGTCCGTTTGCGTTTAAGGATACAATCGGGGAAATAAAACGACCGCCGCGTCGTCTAAAACGGTGAAGGTAGAATTTGGTAACGGAGATGATCATCCATGAATATTGATCTGGAAAAAATTCAGGTGACTCACAACCCGGCGGAAAACCGTTTCGAGACGTGGATAGAAGGCGAGCTCTCGAAACTGGATTACATGGAGGACAGGGACAGCATCCTCATGATGCACGTCGGTGTCCACCCCGAACACAGGGGACAGGGAGTGGCGGGGAAGTTGACGCGGGTCGCGCTCGAATACGCAAGAGACAAGTCGCTGCGGGTGATTCCCATGTGCACCTATGTGCGGGCGTACATCAACCGTCATCCCGAATACGCAGAACTGATGAAACAGCAGACCGGGGAATGAAAGCAAAAGAGGTTGTTTTTCGTCGTGCAGAGCGCGCCGACCTGCCATCCATCGTCCGTATGCTGGCGGAGGACGATCTGGGGAGTCAACGCGAGCGTTTTGAAGACCCTTTGCCTGAATCATATTATTCCGCGTTCGAGCAAATTGACAAAGGCTCGAATCATGAACTGATCGTCGCCGAGTTGGATGGCGAGGTGATCGGGACATTGCATCTCATATTTCTTCCCTCCATCAGTTATCAGGGCGGATTGCGCGCTCAGGTCGAGTCTGTGCGCGTGGACAGGAACTGGCGCAACCGGGGAATTGGTGGTGAACTGATGAATTGGGTAATCGAACGCGCAAAGGCGAGAGGGGTGCATCTCATCAAATTGACCAGCCACAAGTCACGCGAGGACGCGCATCGTTTTTACGAGAGGCTCGGGTTCACGAAGTCGCACGTGGGAATGAAGTTGAATCTAAAATAGCGAGGCGCTTTGTCCGTTCACGGTTTGTAGTCCGGCGCCTCCACCCATAGACCGATGCCGGTGGCGACGCCCGTATTGAAGATCCGTTGGTACGGATAAACTTCCTCCCGGTTGAAGAAGGAATTGTAGACGCGCACCCATCCGCTGTTGCCCATGCGTACGATGTCTGTGATCACCAGCCAGTGACGGATGCTCGCGTTGTATGCCGCTTCGCCGTTTCTGGTTAGTCCCACACCCACGATGGCTTTCTTTCCGTTCCTCAAATGTTTTTCCAGATAGCCGGGTGTGGCGGGCGCGACGCTCGGCTCCGGGCGGAAGATCTCGGAACGAACGTTGTAAAGCCCCAGCATTTCCTGCAAATCAAAGATGAGAGTGCCGCGATCCCCGTCAATGACCGCCCTGCCTCTTTTGCCGGACTGATACCACTTTTGCACCAACGGGATCACATCCACACCGCACAACGCCGCGATGCAGAATTGCCCGCAAAGGTTGTAGTTGATCTTCCTGCGTCCCGTCGCATTCTGGACGTTGATGTATTGCGGAGCGTTCCGTTTTGCGAGGATGGCTTCTTCGATCTCCGGGTCGGCGGGCAGGCGCACTTTGGGTCGCGACATGTCGAAGAGCGCCGCGATGCGGGGTCTGTCGTGGAATTCGACGAAGACCTCCGGTATGACGAATTCCTCCAGCAATCCTGCCTTGTACCAGCCCTTGATGGTGCGGTTCAGTTTGGTCAATTCGACCTCGTACCAGAGTTTGTACTTCCATTCCTTTTCCGAATAATGGGCGCGCCCGGTCCAATACAGGATGTCAGACGGACTCGCCCAGCCAAGTCCCGCAGAACGTTCCGTCGGCTCCTTGAAGATCCGCTCCGGGCGGAACGACCACATCTCCCTCCCTCCGCTGAGCGTAACGTACCATTCGTCCAGCGTCGCCGTTTTCGCGCGGTTGCTCCGGACGACCTCCGCGAACCACCCGTTCCACGCCGCGCGATATTTCTCGAACTCCCCGCGCATCCTGTCTCCCACGAGGAACGGCGCATCCATGCCTTCGAACAACCAGGGCGGCTCGCCTTTTGCCCGCAGCCAGGATTCGAACTCGACCGCCGGCAGGTCCGGCGGCGCGGGATCGAGGTACGTCCCGTCGTTCAATTCGATCTTCGAAAAGACCTTCACGTTTGGGATCCTCTTCGCGATGGATGATTTGGGGACGTATCCGCCGACGGGAGGCAACAACCGCTTCGCCTCGACCTCGAACATTTCCCCCGCCTCTCCCTGGACCTCGACCGGATCGTTGGGTCTCAGGACTTCGATCACCCTGGACTTTGGGTCCGGGTCCGCATAAACATACGTGGATGCGCGCGACCTGCCTATAATTTTCATGTCTCTCTCCCGTGTGTTTGCAATTGGATGGGGCAATTATAACGAAGGGACGAACGAAAACGCGATTTTCTTGTACTTCTTTCCGCTTCTTCGCGTCCTTCGTGGTGAAAAACAAAACACGCCCTCACGGACGTGTTCGTTCAGTGGCGGGGAGGACAGGATTCGAACCTGCGACCGAGGATTTCGCCCCGGTAACCGCTTAGCAGGCGGCCCCATTCGACCACTCTGGCACCTCCCCAATTCGATTACGATTGACAACACCTGTACTTGCGTACGGTGCAAGTGTTTTGGATTTACGATTTCCGATCGTCAATCGTCAATCCAGCGGAGGGAGTGGGATTCGAACCCACGTTGGTGTGACCCAAACATGTTTTCAAGACATGCGCCTTAAGCCGCTCGGCCATCCCTCCACAAGCCCCGGCTTTTTTGGGGCGCGGCAAATTTTACCATATCTTGGACAGCAGACCGCGGACGATCAAACGGAACGAACAATGAAACTTTTCCCCTGTTCGATCCTGTTACGCGGGATTTTTTCGATCCATTCCATCGTCTTCCTCCTCGCGTGTTCCTCCTGATCGGACGTGAGCAGAAACTCGAATACCCCATGCCGAGTACTTTACGAGAGCGCACACTGCGCGGTACGTGAGAGTTTTGTTATCTACTGATACTGCCCCCAATTGATTTCGGACAATTTACATCCACATAGGATATTGAGGGGATTTGTTTTCAGTCATGGAAATTGCTATAGTATTACCATCCTAAGTCGAGCGGAGCGAGGAGATTGGATATGAGCGCGTTTCTTTCCGGAAGACCCAACCATAAACTATTCAGTCTGTTGATCCTGCTATCGCTTATTCTTGGATGCGGTTTGCCAGGTCCCAGCGCCGCGCCCGAATCTTCCCTTGAGTTCACGGATCATGTTCTCGTTTCCTTGACGGAGCCTCTCGATGGGGAGGAATATCCGGTCAGTGCGGGATTGTCGGTGCGGGCGGAGGCGATCTCCGATGGTTCGATCTCCCGCATGGAGTTGTGGGCGGACGGGGAACTGTATGCAAGATACAACGCGCCCGAGGATGGCTTGGGGTTGCTTGCTCATTCCTGGATGTGGTCGCCGAAAACACTTGGCGTCCACACGTTGATGGTTCGGGCATACAACGATCGGGAACAAACCGCCTTTTCGAATACGATCCGCGTCAAGGGGATTCTCGACCCCGGCTTTATTCTGATCACCCGTGCGGAGGATGGGGACACCGTATCGAGCCTCGCGGGAAGATACAGCGTTCCGGTGGATGAGGTCTTGCGCGAAAACCCGGGGCTGACGGAAACCGCTTCCCTCCCGGCCGGAACTGAAATCACCATTCCAATCGGCGCGCCGCTGACGGCTTCCGCTCCTTCCACGACCGCCAGGGTATTGATGAATCTCAACGAGTGGACTGTGAACAGGCGGAGGGATTTCCCAGGTTTACAAACCGCGTTGGCTGCGCCTACGCTGGCAATCTCCGGCCAGGGATGCGCTGCGACCCTGTCCATCGGCGATTCCTCGGACAACGAAAAGGGATTCAACCTCTATCGCCTCGATCCCAGCGCAATGTCGTTCTCGAAATTGACGACCTTGCCCGCCCACGAAGGCAACGGCAATCTATCCTACCAGGATTCGAATCTTTACGGACGATATCATTACTACGTCGCCGCGTTCGACGACGTGAGCGAGGAGGCGAGCAACCTCGTGAGTCTCGAGGTCAATGATGCGGGTTGCGCCGGGGAGCCGACGACGATCGGCGATCTCGCCTTTATTCCCATGGGCGTGGATCGGTATTATCTGTATGTCGCCGTCAACAACGGACCCTGGCGCCGCTTCCCGGGGAACGAATTCACCTACCTCAAGCGCTCGGATGAGATGGATTTTGGTCAGGTGGCGAACGCGCTCGCGCCAAATCTTGTCGGTGATGTTTCGATGCGCGGTGAAGTCTGGAGCATGGTCAATGGGAGCGCGACTCTGCTCGGGACGTTCGATAAATCATTTAAACGGAATCAGGCTCCGGCTTCGTTCGAGCCGTTCCCCGTCCAAATGGCACTATCCACCATCCTCGAAGTGCGCGGCATTCCTATCGTCGGTACGACAAAATATAACTGGCATAAGGAAAAGGGAATGAATTATGATCCGCAGATCTTCCGCTTCGGCACAGATACGAACGCGGCGTATGGATTCTGGCAGGTGTCGAGCGTGCCATTTGGTTCCGATGTGTCGTTCAACCCGGCGTGTTTGCTGCTATCGGGCAAAGCCAACGGTAGCGGCACACCCTCGACGCCTTTCCAATTCAATATTGACTTTGCACCGCTCAAGCCAAAGATAGAAGCGGTGAAACTCTCGCCATTCGAAAACTCGCTCGATCAAACGCCTATATTCTCCTCGCCATTCTCTCCTGCAAAGTATGACGCCTCGCCGCAGCAGACCGTGATGCAGCCGAATTGGAGCGCGGGCGCATTCGGGTTGAGCGGCGATGCAAGCGCGTTCGTGAACTTCGACCCGTGCGCGCAAAATATGTCTGCAGAAGGGGTGATCACGTATTACGTGCGCGTCATTCCGATGAACAATGGGCAAGCCGCCGGAAAACCATCGAACACCGTCATCATGAAATATGACCCGAACGGAAAGATCGAGATCAGCATTCCCGTTGTTCCGCTTCCGACGGACATTTACTATGACGTAAAGATCCTGAACTTCACCGGCGTTCATGTGCCCGAGTCTGGTTACGAATTTTGCGTAGTGGTGGTGGAGAATAAGAGTTCCAACATTGCGTGGTCCTACCTCAAACCGGGCGATGTCCTCTGCCCGAAAACGGATCAGGGCGGCAGTAAGAGTTTTCTCGAAGAACTGGGCGATATCGTAGAGGGCGCCTTCAACTTCATCTCGGATGTCTATCAAAAATTATCCGACTGGGCGGTCGAGCTGGTCGAGCAATTGAACCCGCTTTGCATTCAGGCAAAGATGGCGTCGTCTGCCATCAAGGTCGGTGAGGAGGAGGTCAAGGATGCCTGTCATTACGTTGCGGTGATTGCTGTCACCGCCGCAAAGACGTATGCGGGTCTTCCGCCATCCCTTCCGAACTTCGAGCAACTTAAGGAAATGGGCAAGGAAAATCTGGTAGACCTTGCCGTACAGGAATTGGAAAGTAATGGCGTGCCATGCCCCGAAGAATGCAAGGATGTAATCCGCAAAGGCATTGACGCCAGCATCGAACAAATGGAAAAGAGCATGAGCAATTCCTCGTGCTCAAGTGAACCGGAGAAACACGGGTACAAAAAGTTATGCCTTCCATCCGATGTCATCACCAAGCCCGATCCGCGCGGTCAGCCTGCGCCGGCAATTCTGCAGGTGCAGGTCACGCGGCGGCCCAACACCACAGGACCGGACTTCCCCGCGCCAACATCTTGCAGGGTGGTTGTCAGTGTGTATGCCAAGAATGATTCGCATATAGGCAATGAATATGGCTGGTCAACGGGCTTTGAGTGGACAGGCGCGCCGATCGAGGGAAACGTGCTGGCTGGCGCGGAGGCATTCCCCAACCTGCAGCCCGGCAAATCATCAACCTTCCCTGTGATTCTTTCGCCGTTCCCATTCTGGCTGCCGGGTCATCAGCAGTTCATCCAAAAAGGCTGGAAGCCCGAACACTGGGACGACTGGAATTTGCTCTATCAGGGAGCGATGGCAACCATCAACGCCGGCGGCACCTGCAAGTTCGAGTTCCCGGAGGGCACAGGCTTTACCGACAAAGTGGTGAACGGCGACAGCCTCTCGACGGGTCCGCTCGGCAATGCCTGGCCCAATACCTGCCATCCTTACAACTGCCCGTGAGGGAGGTGAATCATGTCGCGCAAATTCTTTATCTTCGCCATTTGCCTCCTGCTCGCTGCGTGCAACCTTCCAGGCGGACAGCAGATAACAACCTCCGCGCCTCAAGCCTGGTTCGATATGCCCTTGCCTGATACGGTTTTCTACCCACCGAATCCATGCCAGGTCATCGCGCACGGCGCGTCGCCCAACGGTATCGCCGCTTTCGAAATGTACGTCAATAACGCGTATGTCTATAACGGGCAAACCGGCGATTCGAAACAAACCCTTGCCACCCTGACCACGACCTGCCCGCGGCTGAACGCCGGCTGGAATATCCTCAAAGTGCGCGCGCAGGATTCGACCGGCGCCTGGAGCGAATTCACGCAAACGAGGGTGTTCTTTGCCGAAGAAAGATCGCTCACCGACGCGCCCCCGCCTCGCGCGACCGATACGCCTGTTCCCGTTTTCACTGCCATTCCCACACTGACGCCGACTCCCATTCCCACCCTCACGCCGACAGAGACCCCCACCTCGACGCCTCGTCCAACCGGCGGCGTGACCATCGAACGCGTTTCAACGAATCTGGTGTATCTGGGGCGTTCCAATTGCGGTCCGCTCGAAGTGACCATCACCGCCCGCGCCGCCGCGCCGGATGGAATCAAAGTTGTCGTGTTATTTTATCGTTTCGAAACGGGCAATTCCTCCAGCGGGTTTGAAAGCGTGGGCATGAATCCCATCGGCGGCGACCTGTACCAGCGCACGGTTAACCCAACCTCCCTATTTGGCGGATCGGTTCCCTTCGATGCGGCGACACTGCAATATCAGGTCGTTGTCCAGCAAACCAACGGCGATGTCTCCATCCGCACGCCGGTCATGGCTGATATATCCGTGCAAGCCTGCGGAGGTGTCACGGTATCCTGTTCGTCCTACACCGACGAGCGGACATGCAGGGCGAACGGCTGTAATTGGGTGAACATTCCCGGCACGGTTCCCATATATGAGTGTAGAAACCCGTAGCCGCCCCGACAATCCATCTCAGACAATCTTGGTATAATTCGCACCCTATGAAATACCACATCTGGACCGAAGGATGTCAAATGAACGTCGCCGATTCGCAGCGCGTCGGCTCGTCGTTGGAGCATCTGGGATACACCTTTACCGATAAAGCCGAGGAAGCGGACGTTATCGTTCTAAACACTTGCGTCGTGCGGCAGTCTGCCGAGGACAAGGCGCTCGGACGACTCTCCAGCCTGCTTCCGCTCAAGAGGCAGAATCCAAACCTCGTCATCAACCTGATGGGATGTCTCGTCGGTGTGCGCGGCGCGGAGAGAATGCGTGAGAAACTCCCTTACGTGGATGTTTTCTCGCCTCCCTCCGACCCGGGCCCGCTCGTTTCGTACCTGACTCAGGGCGAAATCCGCTCGCTCGAAGACTCTGAGACCGCGCGCCGCTTCCTGATGATGGATGACGAGATTTCGACTGAGCTCAATCCAAGCCTCATTCTTCCGCAGCACGAACGCGGACAACTCGTCAGCGCGCACGTACCGGTGGTGTATGGCTGTTCGCACGCCTGTACCTTCTGCATCATCCCGTTCCGGCGCGGCGTCGAGCGCAGCCGCCCGGTGGGCGACATCGTTGCCGAGATCCGCTCGCTCGCCGCGCAGGGCGTCAAGGAAGTGACCCTCCTCGGTCAGATCGTGGATCGCTACGGCAAGGACATCCCCGACGGACCGAACCTCGCCCAACTGCTGCGGATTGTCCACGAGGTGGAGGGCATCGAGCGCATCCGCTTTCTCACCTCACACCCCAACTACTTCACCGAAGACCTCATGGACGCCGTTGCCGAACTCCCCAAAGTCATGCCGCACATCGAAGTTCCGATCCAGGCAGGCGCTGACGAAGTGCTTGCCAACATGAAACGCGGCTATACACAAAAAGATTATCGCGACCTCGTTGATCTTATCCGCAAAAAAATTCCGCATTGCTCCATCGCGACGGACATCATCGTCGGCTTCCCTGGCGAGACTGACGAACAATTCATGGAAACCTACCGCGTCCTCGCTGACCTCAAACTGGACGTTGCCCACCTTGCCCGTTACTCCTCCCGCGAAGGGACCGTTGCCACCCGCCGCATGGAAGACAACGTGACCGACGAGGAAAAGATGCGCCGCTTCCGCCTGTTGGAAGAATTGCAGGAGCAGATTGTAGCGGAGATCAACCAGAAGTACCTCGGTCAAACGGTCGAAGTGCTGTTCGAGGAGAAAGTAAAGAACCGCTGGAAGGGGCGCACCCCCACGAACAAACTGGTCTTCGTCGAATCCGATGAGGACTTGAAAGGCAAAATCCTGCCCGTCACCGTCACGTGGACGGGACCGTGGTCCATGCAGGCGAGTCTGCAAAGACAGCCGGAATTGATTACCCTATAATTCCGTAGCGCAAGATGTCATCTTGCGCTACGTTTTTCGAGGGAATATGAAGAAGAACAAAATCCGTCCGCTTGCCATTTGTGTGTTTCGCAAAAATAACAAGATCCTCGTCGCGGAGGGATACGACCCGGTGAAGGGACAAACCTTCTATCGTCCCTTGGGCGGCGCCATCGAATTCGGCGAACCCGCTGAACAAACCGTCCGCAGGGAGTTGATGGAGGAGATCGGCGCGGAGGTGGGGGAACTGAAGTACCTCGGCGCGCTGGAGAACATCTTCGTTTTCAATGGGGAGGCGGGCCACGAGATCGTGCTGGTTTATGACGGGGTGTTGAAAGAGGCCGGTTTGTATGAGCAGGCTGAAGTCGAAGGAAAAGAAGCGGAGGTGAACGAATCCTTCAAAGCCGTGTGGAAGCGTCTCGATGAGTTCGTAGAGGGGAAGTCCATTTTATATCCGACCGGTCTGCTGGAAATGTTGACATAAAGTAACTACTCAGCCCTTCTCGCATACGCAGACCCTAAAGGTCTTTCTCGCAAAATCAGACGCTGAATTTGCAGAGACATCATGCTTGAAAGCGCATTTTTGATTGCAAAGGAGACCTTTAGGGTATTGCCTGAGCAGTTACGACATAAATCAGAAGAGACTCGCCAACCAGCGAGTCTCTTCTT
>JABWAU010000107.1 GCA_013360875.1 Anaerolineales bacterium
ATCAAATCTTTTCCGTATCGCTAGTCCAAACTGTATCAAAGGTCCTTGCAGTTTTTGGCTTTAGAATTGCCTGTATCAGAGGTCATTGCAGGTCACAATATGTCATGCTGAGGAGCGAAGCGACGAAGCATCTCCGCCACAACGAGCGAGACTCTTCGCTTGCTCCTTCGCTGCGCTCAGGACAAGGCTCAGAGTGACATAACAGGAAACCTCAATGACCGAAACAACATCCCCTCCTCCCGAACGGACCGGACTCCTCATCTGGATGATCCTCTCCCAAATATTGACCGTCCTCTCGCTCATCCCCTGGCTCCTCATGGCGGGACTCTCCGTCATGGCGTTCGACCAGGGCTCTACACCCGAAGCATGGACGTTCGTGATCGCGGTCTGGTCGTACCCGATCCTTCCCATCATTCTCGTCATCGCGGCGTGGATCGCGTACGCAAGGCGCAGGAACCACTCTGCGGCAGTGCTTTCAGGGCTTTCGTTCGCGCCGCCTCTTTTGTGTATTGCCTTCATCTGGGCATCGAACGCGATCTGGTTCGCCCAAAACGGCGGACTGGATGCCTTCAAACCGTAACAAAAAATCCGCCACCTGCGACGATCCGCCGTATTATTACAAGGTGGCGTATGAAGAGGCGGAGAGGATGTTGGAAAGGCTGAAGGATGAAGGATGAAGGCTTGCCCTGAGCGAAGTCGAAGGGATGAAAGACCGTCCACGAATATTTCACGAATGCACGAATACCGCGTGTCCATTTGTGTATTCGTGGCTCATTCGTGGACGGTGTGCGCGCACCAAAAAGGACTCAGCCAACCGCCGAGTCCATTTTTACTGATCACTGGTCACTGATGACTGAATCACCGCCTACTGTCCCGCCTGCAACCGTTCCGCCAGCCACATTTTGATGACGGACTGGCGCGTCACGCCCAACCGTTTTGCTTCGCGGTCCAGCGCGGCAAGCATCCAGACAGGAATGTCCATGTTGATCCGTTTTTGTTCTTCGGCGGGGCGGCGCGCTTTGGAAAGGTCAAGATGCTCAATGACGCTTTTGCCTTCATCGAATTTTTTATCGAAATTAGATGCTTTCGTTTTCATACAGTTCGATCTCCTCGTCTCTTGAACGCCGCACGGAAATGATCCGAATATTTCCGCCGCGATATGTAATCACTGCCGACCAATGTTTTCCTTTGATTTTGCCGATCACCAGAAAACGCGGCTCATCCAAATTCTTCGCGGGAATTTCGAGATAAGCCTCGTCATCTCATAATGCCTGAGCCTCATCGAAGTCAATGCCATGTTTGGCGCGGTTCGAATCGCTTTTGCGCGGGTCGTATTCAAAAGGCATGAATGGATTATACCAATAACGAAAGTGGACTCCGCTCCGCGCGAAGTCCATTTCACTTTCCACTCACCACTTACTGATTTACCAATTACTCGCCGACAGGCGTAAAGTAAACATCCGTCGGCTTCAACTTGGAATTCCTCAGGAACTTCGGTTTCACTTCCATGCCAATCCAATCCAAGGACGGCGCATCGGGGTCAACGCCCATCAGGCGCGTCAACAGCAATGTGTTCACGCCATCGAACTCGATCAACGCCAGCACGAACGGACACTCGGGCAAAAACTCCTGCGACCCGAAATAACAAACCGTGAAGGCATGCACCTTCGCAGGGACGTTCGTGATGTCAACCCACTTCGTCTCCGCGCCCGAGTACATGTCATGTCCGCGCGGGTTGGCATAGGTGTATCCGCTTTCAGGGTCGCGCGAAGCGAGCAGGCGTTTATTCGTCAATGCCGCGAACCACGGGCTGTCCTGTCCGTACGAATGCAGGTACGTGATTCTGTACTCCTGCTCGATCTGGATCGGCGCCATCTTCTTCAGAAACTCCAGCGCCTCCTCATCCGTGCTGACCGGGAACGGGACGCCATGCACGACGAACCCGCCCAAAGTCTCTTCTCGTTGTGACGGTAACTTAGCCATATTGATTCTCCTGTGGTCTCGATATGGCGGCGATGGTCGAGTAGCCCGATGGTTGAGTAGCCACGCAGTGGCGTATCGAAACCGAGGGCGTATCGAGACCCGCCGCCTACTTGACCACCTATCCTTCTCTTTCCAAAACTGAAACCGTGACGTACGTCCCCGTCCCCGCGTGGGAATGGATCGCGCCCCGCTTCGCATCCTTGACTTGAAGCTGGTCGTCGCGAAAATGTTTTTTGATCGTCCCTTGAAGTTGCCAGATCGCAAAGACGCCCTGCATGAGTCCCGTCGCGCCGACGGGATGTCCGCAGGCGATCAACCCGCCCGAAGGATTCACCGCGCAGACGGGCTTGTCTTTCAACTTCAAGCCATAGTCAATGTTCGGCAGGAACGCCTTGCCCGACTCCGCAAACGGACCGCCCTCCCCGTAGCGGCACAATCCCAAATCTTCATACGTTTGGATTTCAGACGATGTGTACGCGTCGTGCAATTCGACGAAATCCAACTCGTTCAATGGGTCTTTGATGCCCGCGTGTTTCCACGCCATGTTGCCTGCCGTACGTCCCGCCCTGAACGAATGGACTCCGGGATAGCGCGTACCGTGATCCCAAAGTTTCCTGTAATACGCCTTTGTCTCATCCGACGATTTCTCCTGCTCGGTGGCGTAGTTCTCCATGAAGAAGTCGTAGTCCACATGCGGACGGTCCGCCATGCGCATCGCGTCCGTGCCGCGCCCGATGCCCGTCACTTTTACAAGCGGACGCGCGATCTTTGCCCCCGCGGCTTCAAGTTTCTTGAGCCCCTCTTCCGAGCACAAAATCACTGCCGCCGCGCCGTCGGACATCACGCAGATGTCGAGCCGCGTCAGGGGCCACGCCACCATCGGCGCGTTCCGCACATCCTGAATGGTAATGCGCTGACTCTTCTGCGCATACGGATTGTGGAACGCGTTGATGTAGTTCTTCACGCTCACGTGCGCCATCTGCTCGACGGTCGTGCCGAACTCCTTCATGTGGCGGGTTACCATCATGGCGTAGTAGCCCGAGTAAAAACCTCCGACGGGATAATCGAACGACACGTCGGAGGCAAGCGCGATGAACTCGTTTCCCTTCCATGTTTCCACATGCGACATGGTCTCGAAGCCGTATGCCACGCACACATCCATGTGACCCGAAGCGATCGACTTCCACGCCTCCTGGAAGCACAGTCCGCCCGTCGCGCCGCCGCCCTCGACCCGATGCCCAGGTTTGGGACAAAGCCCAAGGTAGTCCTGAGCCATGATGCCAGCCATCAGTTGTCGGGTGAAGTGATCCGAGAAGTACGAGGCGACGGATCCATCCACGACGCGGGTGAAGGTCGGGAAGTCCAATCCGATGTCGGCGATCGCGTAGTCGTAGGCTTCTTTGATAATCGCCTGGAAGGTCTTATCTGGTCGTGCTTTTGCAAACTTCGATACCCCGCCCGAGATTGCGTAAACCGGTCTCATCAGCGAACCTCCTTTGTTGAAGATGATTTTATCTTTGCAGAAATCCAATCGAATTACAACTGACATTTATCATGTCATTGCGCCCCAAAAAATCCGTGACAATCTGTGTAACCCGCGGCTAAATTATGCTAAACTCCACGCATGGACATCCTCGAAACCTCCATCTCCCCCACTTCCACTCAATTCCTCGAAAACCAAAAACATCACCGCGGACTCGCCCACACCCTCCGTGAACGCCTTGCCGAAGTGCGTCAGGGCGGCGGCGAAAAGTACCGTAAACGACACGAGTCGCAGGGCAAACTCTTCGTGCGTGACCGCATCGAACGCCTGCTCGATCCCGGTTCACCGTTCCTTGAGTTATCGCCGCTCGCGGCGGTCGGCATGTACGATCTTGAAGCGCCGGGCGCGGGCATCGTCACGGGCATCGGGCGCGTCTCCAATCGCGAAGTGATGATCGTCGCCAACGATGCCACTGTCAAAGGTGGCTCCTACTTCCCGATGACCGTCAAGAAACATCTGCGCGCCCAGCAAATCGCCGAGGAGAATCATCTGCCCTGCCTGTATCTCGTCGATTCGGGCGGGGCGTTTTTGCCCCTGCAGGACGAAGTCTTTCCCGATGTCAATCACTTCGGTCGCATCTTCTACAACCAGGCGCGCATGTCCGCCAAAAAGATTCCGCAGATCGCGGCGGTCATGGGAAGTTGCACGGCGGGCGGCGCCTACGTCCCTGCGATGAGCGACGAAGCTGTCATCGTCAAAGGCACAGGCACGATCTTCCTCGGCGGACCTCCGCTCGTCAAAGCCGCGACGGGTGAGGATGTTTCAGCAGAAGACCTCGGCGGCGCGGATGTCCACACGCGCTTGAGCGGCGTCGCAGATCATTTTGCAGAGGATGACGATCACGCAATCGAAATCCTGCGTGGGATCGTTTCAACGTTACAACGTCCAAACTTTCAAACGGTTCTTTCCACGCTGGAAGTTGCTTCACCCGAAGAACCCTTATACCCCGCCGACGATTTATACGGCATCCTCCCGACCACGTTCAGGGAAACATATGATGTAAGAGAAATCATCGCCCGTCTCGTGGACGGAAGCAAATTCCGCGAGTTCAAAGCGCGTTACGGCACGACTTTGGTCTGCGGGTTCGCGCGCATTCACGGATACCCTGTCGGCATTATCGCCAATAACGGAGTCCTGTTCAGCGAGTCCGCCCTCAAAGCGACTCACTTCATCGAACTGTGTGACCAGCGCGGCATCCCGCTCGTCTTTCTGCAAAATATCACCGGCTTCATGGTCGGGCGTGAAGCCGAGGTCGGCGGCATCGCCAAGGACGGTGCGAAAATGGTCCACGCGGTCGCTACAACTCGCGTCCCCAAGTTGACCGTCGTCATCGGCGGCTCGTTCGGCGCGGGCAACTATGCCATGAGCGGACGGGCCTATGGCTCGCGCTTCCTGTGGATGTGGCCCAACGCCCGCATCTCCGTCATGGGCGGGGAACAAGCCGCGAATGTGCTGCTTACTATCAAACAGGATCAACTTCAAAGGGAAGGGAAACAGCCCCTCGGTAAGGAAGAAGCGGACGAATTCAAACGTCCCATTTTGGAGAAATACGAAAACGAAGGCAATCCCTATCACTCCACCGCGCGTCTCTGGGATGATGGCGTAATTGATCCTGTGGATACAAGACAAGTGCTAGGGCTTGCGTTATCTGTTGTATTGAATTCACCAATTGAAGAAAACAATTTTGGCGTGTTTAGGATGTGAAAAGAAAGAGGAAGGAAGAAAGAGGAATGAAAGACGATGAAATATGCTGATTGGCTTGTTGAAGTTCCGTCTGAAATCACCAATGATCCGATCTGGAAACTTGAAGTGTATCGGCTTGGGTTGTTCGCCGGAGACATCGGTTGGGAGGATGTTCAGTTTATCGCAAAGAAGCCGCTCATGTTGAAGGTGGCAGACCAACTTCACCGATCTCTCGACTCGATCAGCGTGAACCTCACCGAAGGATATTCCCGAAGCAAAGGACCTGACCGCCCCCGATATTGTACTTTTCCAAATTAATCGCGCAATAAAGTACAGCAATCTTCAGATTGTAAAGGACGGCTTTCCTGCCAAAGCGCACCTGCTGCAAAGTGAACTTTGCAGTACGAAGCTGGGCTCTTCTCTTGCTGGATTTAATTGTTAACCTGCAACATCGAGGCTTCACTTGGCTCCGCGCGCGAAAGCCGTGAGTGGTATTACAAATCTCGCCATGTCCTCAAACCAGAAGTTCTCAAACACCGAATGGGACTTACAACCCGTATCGTCAGCATGTTAACCCCGATGATGCCTCACCAACGCAAACATGCAATCCGCGAAGAACAAGCCGAATACAACGTTCACCCCTCAGACTTCTCCCTCGATTCTAGAAGTACCTTTCCCCTAAAACATCTTTCCTCTTTCGTCTTTCCTCAGTTATCCAATACCAACATCTTCGGAGAATCAACAATGTCTTTTGAAAAATCCTCAGACTCCCCCCACCACTTCCTCTCCCAACTCGCTGGCGGCTGGACTGGACCCTCCAAACTCTGGCTCGAACCCGATAAACTCGCCGGCGAGTCGCCTCTCGTTGGCAACATCCAACTCCTCCTCGACGGGCGCTTCGCCCTCTTCCTCTACCAATCCTCCATTGACGGTGAACCCCAGCATGGCATGTTCACTTTTGGATTCAACACCACACTGGAACGATATGAAGCCTCGTGGGTGGACTCGTTCCACAACAATACCGCCATTATGTTCTGCACGGGCAACGCCACCGAAAACGGATTCTCCGTCCTCGGCAGTTACCCCGATCCCTCCGGCGGACCGGACTGGGGCTGGCGCACTGAGGTCACGCTCGAAGACGCTGATCACCTCACGATAACGGCTTACAATATTCATCCCGAATTGGGCGAAGCCAAAGCCACGGAAGCAAGATTGACGCGAACCAAGTAATGTTCAATAAAATCCTCGTTGCCAATCGCGGTGAGATCGCCATCCGCGTCATGCGCGCCTGCAAAGAACTCGGTATCAAAACCGTCGCCGTCTATTCCGATGCCGACAAAAACGCGCTGCACGTTCAATACGCCGACGAGGCGGTTCACATCGGCGCGGCTTCGCCGAAGGAATCCTATTTGAATGCGGATGCCTTGATCCGCGCCGCGCTCGACTCGAAAGCGGATGCCGTCCACCCGGGCTATGGATTCCTCTCGGAGAACGCCTCCTTCGCCGCCGCAGTTGAATCCGCCAAATTGACCTTCATCGGTCCCTCAGCCGACTCCATCCGCGCCATGGGTGATAAAGCGGAATCAAAGATTCGGATGAAAAAAGCAGGCGTCCCGACGGTGCCCGGAGCCGAGGGGCTGGAGTCGTTTTCCGATTTCGAAAAAGCCGCGGACGAGATCGGATATCCCATCCTCGTCAAAGCCTCGGCGGGCGGCGGCGGTAAAGGAATGCGCATCGTCTGGGACTCGGACGACCTTCCCGAAGAGGTGGATGCCGCGCGCCGTGAAGCGCTGCATGCCTTCGGCGACGACCGCCTGCTCATCGAGAAATACGTCGCGGACGCGCATCACATCGAGTTCCAGGTCTTCGGCGACAAACACGGACATTTGGTGCATTTGTTCGAGCGCGAATGCTCGGTGCAGCGCCGCCATCAAAAGATCATCGAAGAAACGCCATCGCCATCGCTCACGCCGGAGTTACGAAAGCAAATGGGTGAAGCCGCCATCAAAGCCGCGCGCGCCGTCAACTACTATAACGCCGGCACAATCGAATTCATCTTCGACCCTCTACTTTCTACTTTCTACTTTCTAGAAATGAACACCCGCCTCCAGGTCGAACACCCCATCACGGAACACGCAACAGGTCTCGATCTCGTCCACTGGCAGATCCGCATCGCGGCAGGAGAACACTTCCCCTATCAGCAAGACCAACTCTCCCAGCGCGGACACGCCATCGAATGCCGCATCTACGCCGAAGACCCTGCAAATAATTTCCTCCCAAGTACGGGGAAGTTATTGCAATACATCGAACCGCGCGGACCCGGCATCCGCGTCGACTCGGGCTTCCGCGCGGGCGATGAAGTGACTCATTTCTACGACCCCATGCTGGCGAAGTTGATCGTTCATGGAGAATCCAGAGAATTGGCGATTCAAAAGATGCAAACCGCGCTGCGCGATTTTGTCGTTCACGGTGTCGTGACAAACATTGATTTCATGCAGGCTGTTCTGGCGCATCCCGATTTTGCAGACGGAAAAGTCTCCACGCGTTGGATTGAAAATAATTTCAATTGGACTCCGCCTGTCGAACCTCCTTTCGAATCGTTCATTGCCGCCTCGCTTGCTGATATTGTCGTTCCGGGTACCAAGTCTCAAGTTCCAGGTTTGAATGAGAGTGATCCATATAGTCCGTGGAAAACTCCAAGCGGATTTCGCAACTGATGAAAATCACTTTCGATAACACCACCATTGACCTCGTTCCCACCGACAAATCCTACCGCGTCACACTGGGAGATAAAACCGCCGAAGTCGAAATCCTGCGCGCCAAAGATGGACAACTCGAACTCCTCATTGACGGCAAACGCCTCACTGCGTATGTCTCATCGGACGGGGCGAAACGCTGGGTGACGGTCAACGGTCGAACCTTTGTTTTGACCAAATCCTCCGGCGCGCGCAAAAGCGGAGGCGGTCAACATCACGCCGCAGGCGAACTGACCGCGCCCATGCCGGGACAGATCCGCGCGGTCAATGTCCGCGAAGGGGACGCGGTGACGAAAGGTCAAACGCTGATGATCCTCGAAGCGATGAAGATGGAGATTAGAATCCAGGCGCCGATGGATGGCGTGGTGAAATCGCTTGCAGTGAAACAAGGGCAGACTGTGGAAAGAGAGCAAATTTTGGTCGTGGTCGCAGGTCAAACGTCGAAGGTCTGACCTGCGATCTGCACCCTTCGACTTTTGACAAAGGAGTCCTTATGCCCGGAAAATATTTCGACGAACTCGAAGTGGGGATGAAATTCAAGCACGGCGGACGCACCGTCACTGAAATGGACAACGTCCTTTTCACCGCGCTGACGATGAACACGCAGCCGCTTCACCTCAACGAGGATTTCGCCTCGAAGACCGAATTCGGTCAGCGGCTGGTGAATGGAGTGTTCACGTTCGGACTGGTTGTCGGCCTCACCGTCCCTGACTTGACCGAAGGCACGATCGTGGCGAATCTCGGCTACGACAAGGTCGTGCATCCCAACCCCGTCTTTCATGGGGATACGATCTACGCCGAGAGCGAGATCATCGAAAAGCGCGAGTCCAAATCACGCCCGAACGCGGGGCTTGTACGGATCAAATGTTGGGGAAAGAAGCCTGACGGTACAATTGTGGTCGAGTTCGAGCGAACGGCGATGTTCCTAAAGAGTCAAAAGTCAAAGGTCTAAAGTCAACGCGACATTCGACTTTTGACTTTAGACCTTTGAACCTTCAAACGTTCCAACCTGCAAACGGAGACCCATGCATTCTCGTAGAGCCTTGTTATACATGCCCGGCGACGACCGGCGCAAGATCGAAAAAGCCGCAACCCTCGGCGTGGACTGCATCTGTATGGATTTAGAGGACGGGACCGCGGTCAGCAAGAAAGCCGAGGCGCGGGCGGTAATCGCTCAGGCGATGAAGGAATTGGACTTTGGCAAATCGGAACGGTGCATCCGCATCAACAGCATCGGTTCGGAGTTTGAGAAGGACGATCTTGCCGCGGCGCTGCCAACAAAACCCGATGCGATTGTCGTTCCCAAGATCGAATCTGCCGAACAGGTGAAATGGGTCAGTGACCAGATCGAGTCTTTTGAATTGTCAAATCAATTGAATCTCGGAAGCATCCGTTTGTTGATCGGTGTCGAAACCGCAAAAGGAATTTTGAATCTCAGGGAAATCGCCGAGGCAGACAAACGTCTCGAAGCGGTCATCTTTGGCGCGGAGGATTACGCCGCCTCCGTCGGCGCGACGCGCACGAAGGAGGCGACCGAAGTGTTATACGCGCGTTCGGCAGTCGTTGCGGCGTGCGCGGCGAACGACTTGCAGGCGATTGACATGGTGTATATTGACTTCCACGACCTCGAAGGTCTGCGCCGCGAAGCGGCGCAGGGAGCAGGCTTCGGCTTCAGCGGGAAACAGGTCATTCACCCGAATCAGGTCCCGGTGGTGCAGGAAGCGTTCACTCCATCCGATGAGGCTATTGCTTATGCAAAGAGAGTCGTCGAGGGGTTCGAGTTAAGTCAAAAAGAGGGCAAAGGCGCGTTCGCGCTCGACGGCAAGATGATTGACATGCCTCTGCTCAGAAACGCGCAAAAGGTTTTGGATCGGGCGCGCGCCGCGGGAAAGATATAATCCCCATTCAAGGATCACAACTTGTTACCCATTCTCTACGGATTGATCTCATCCGCATCGTGGGGCGCGGCGGATTTCATCGGCGGGCTGGCAAGCAAACGCGCCAGCCCGATTCGCGTTTTATATCTTGCAGAGATCGCGGGCTTCGTTCCATTTCTTGCCCTGGCGATCCTCACGCGCGAACCCATCCCGCCCATCGGCGATTTTCTGATGGGCGCGTTCGCGAGCCTCATCGGTCTGGGCGGACTGATCTTTTTATACCGCGCCCTCGCCGAGGGTCAAATGACCATCGCCGCGCCGGTCTCGGCGTTGTTCGCCGCGCTCATCCCGGTGATCTTCGGACTCTTCACGTTGGGGATTCCCTCGGCTGCGACATTGCTCGGATTCGGACTCGCCTTTCTCGCGGTCTGGTTCATCTCACAAACCGATTCGACGAACTGGCACTTCTCGATCTCAAGCCTGCGCCTGCCTCTGATCTCGGGCTTTTTCTTCGGCTTTTACTTTATCGCCATCTACCAAGCCACGCTCCATTCCTTCTTCTGGACCCTGACCGCGGCGCGCTTTGCAGGCTTCGTTGCGCTGGGATTCTTTGCACTGCTCACGCGTCAATCGCCCATGCCGCCGCGCGAAACGTGGACGTTGTGCATCCTCAACGGCGTGATAGACATTGCGGGGAACGGCTTCTACGTTCTCTCCGCCCAGGCGGGCCGCATAGACGTCGCCGCGGCGCTTGGGGCGTTGTATCCCGCCTCAACGGTCTTGCTGGCATGGATATTTTTGAAGGAAAGGATTTCCCTCGTTCAAACATCGGGGATCATATGCGCCTTCATCGCAATTGTTCTCTTCACGATATAACCCGTACCCGCGACATTATGAGGTTTTACAAATTATCTCCCTAACCGCGCGCAGGCGGCGTTCTCTAACGCCGGCGGGCGCACAAGCCTGCCCTGAGCCTGCCGAAGGGAGAACGCGCCCGACGCGACGTTGGGTGATTATTTTCTAAAAAACCATTTTGCTGTTCCGGCGACGCGAGATAAACCTTGCGAGACTGCATAACATCGGTAATATAATAAGGCGTAATGCGCGCCTCGAAAGGACCCGCATTACGCCTCTTGTTCAGTTGTATTTTGGAGTCAGCCAGCGTGCGGGCGCAGTCACGGGAGCAAGCTCCCTGATTCCAAACCTACGCCTCGTAATCCGCGGCTTCCTCTTCGACGGTCATCATAGGTTCGTCGCTGGGCTTGCGGTCGAGCATTTGCATGGCAAGGGCAACGACCTTCGTAAAATACTTGGTTTCGCCGCTTTTATCCTCGGATTTGTCCGTCTTGAGCCTGCCCTCGAGATAGACCAGGCTTCCCTTTTTGAGATATTCCTGGCAGACCTCGCCGAGCCGTCCCCACGCTTCGATGTTGACCCATTCGGTATATTCCTTCGTCTCACCGCCGGTCTTCCATCGCTGGGTGACGGCAACGCTGAAATGGGCGACCTTCTTGCCTGTGGGGGTGTACTTGCTTTCCGGGTCTTTGCCCAGATACCCAATCAGTTGAACGCGGTTTAGCGCCGGCATGACTCCCTCGCTTTCTGGTTACAGGTTCTTTTAGATGCAGTGTTACGTGTCATATTTTATCTCCTTTTTATCTAAAAGCGCAGATTATTTTTGGGCTTCCCCCGCCTGCCCGGTGAAGGGAGCCCTCGACGAACAGGGTTATACTTCGATTACGGTTGCCCTTCGGCGGGCATGTCAGAGACGGGCGCTTCGGGAGCGGGTTCCGCCTGCGCCTTCTTCAAAACGAGCATGCCCGTTTTCATTTCGACCACGTTGTACCCGACAGGCACCGCATCGAGCGCGCCATCCTTGATCTCTTTCGAGAAGAAGAACATTTTGCCATTGGAGTGCAGGTAATAGGTGGTTCCTTTCGAGTTGGTATGTGCGTAAGCCATTTTTTCTCCTTTATGAGTTGGTTGGGATTTGAGTTTAGCACATTTTTTCTATATCTGTCAACGACCGGAGAATAGACTATGCGAACAATATCCACCCTGGATGATCTACGCTCCGCCCGCCTCTCTTTCTCAGGGACGGTTGGTCTTGTCCCGACAATGGGCTACCTGCACGAGGGACATCTCTCCCTCGTCCGCCGCGCAAGGGAGGAATGCGACCGCGTCGTCGTCTCGATCTTCGTCAATCCGACGCAGTTCGGTCCCAGCGAAGATCTCGCCAAATATCCGCGCGACCTCGAACGGGACTTGAGTCTCCTCGAACCGCTCGGCACGGACCTGGTGTGGACGCCGTCAGCGGAGATCATGTACCCGAAGGGGTATCAAACCTGGGTGGAGGTCGAAGCGATCAGCCGTCCGCTGGAGGGCGCGATGAGGCCGGGTCATTTCCGGGGGGTGACAACCGTCGTCGCCAAGTTGTTCAACGCCGTCCAGCCGCACAGGGCGTATTTCGGGCAAAAGGACGCGCAACAGGCGGCGGTCATTCGCCAGATGACGCGGGATTTGAACTTCCCCATCAAGATCGTGATCTGCCCCATCGTGCGTGAAGCGGACGGGCTGGCAATGTCCAGCCGCAACGTATACCTCGATCCCGAGCAGCGCAAAGCCGCGACGGTGTTATTCCGTTCGTTGAGCGCGGCAAAAGAGTTGTACGAGGCAGGGGAACGAAACGCGGAAACGTTGAGGGGAAAGATGAAGGAGGTATTGGCGGGCGAGCCGCTTGCCGAGATGCAATATGTCTCATGCGCAGACTATGACACGCTCGAGGAATTGGATGAGGTGAAGGGAAAAGCCTTGCTTTCGATGGCGGTTTTTGTGGGGAAGACAAGGTTGATTGATAATTTTGTGCTGGGATGAAGCGGATGATGACTGCCACTTTTGAAGTGGCAGTCATCCGCCTTGATGCGCCGTTTGCGCCAACGCAACCGCACCCAACATTCCCGCGCGGCTCCCGAGCGCGGGCGGGACAATGTATTCTTCAATCGTTTCTGTGATCGCGGGGGATTGGATGTATCCGTTCAAGAGTTTTTGCACATTCCGGCGGATCATCGGGAAGAGGAATTCCCGTCCCATCACGCCGCCGCCGAGGATGATGCGCTGGGGTGAGAGAGTCGTAATGTAACTTTGCAAGGCGAGCGCGATGTAATGCGCTTCGAGTTCCCATGCGGGATGATCGGCCGGAAGTGTTTCCGCTTTTTGCCCCCAGCGTTCTTCCAGCGCCGGACCGGACGCCAGCCCCTCGAAACAACCCCTGTGAAACGGGCACCAGCCTTCGTATGGGTCGCGCTCGCGGTCATGTGGTATGGTGATGTGTCCCATTTCGGGGTGGAGGAGTCCGTGCAGGAGTTTGCCATTGACCATCGCGCCGCCGCCGATGCCGGTGCCGATAGTCAGGTAGATGTAGGTGTCGAGTTCCTGGGCTGCGCCCCATGTCCACTCGCCGAGCGCCGCGCCGTTGACGTCGGTATCGAAGGCGATTGGAACATCGAACGACTCGCGCAACATCCCAACCACGTTTACGTTCGACCAGCCCGGTTTGGGG
>JABWAU010000108.1 GCA_013360875.1 Anaerolineales bacterium
GCCACCCCCGAGGCGCTCGCCCGGCTCGACGCCTTGCAGCATGCGGTGGAGTCCGCCGCGGCTTGGCGCCTGAACCAGCGCGTCGAGCAGGTCGTCGAGGGCATCTCGCCGGACCCCCGGTGCGGTCGACCGATACACGGTCAGCGGCTCCGGGAGGCCGGCGATCGCGGCCACGAGCTGGCCATCGAGGGTGAGGTACCCGGCGAGGTCGATCGCGCCATGGAAGCGGAGCGCACCCTGGTGGAGGCACGCCAGGAATCCGAGGGGCGGGAGGATCGCCCGCAGGCTCCGGCCGGTCAGGACGGGGATCGCGGAGGCCGGGAAGCGCTCGGCCCCGAGGACCCGGGCCGCCAGCCAGAGCAGGGCCAGGGAGACGCCGACCCCGAGGACGATCGGCCGCGAGTCGAGCTGCCCCCGGAAGAGGAGGTCGAGCAGCCAGAGAGGGCTCAGGGCGCGGACCTCGGAGCCCCCGGCGAGCCAGGCGAGCGAAGCCCCGCGCCGGGCCCCCTCGGCCCCCGCCAACCCCAGGGCCCCGAGCAGGACGACACCGGTCATGGCGGCCGACGCAGGATGGGAGGAGATCGTCGAGGCGAAGATCGCGGACGGCATTCTGACGCTGACCCTGCCCAAGGCGGAATCCGCCCGACCGAAGAGGATCAAGATCAATTCCAGGTAGGAAGCGTGTTTATGGAATCAGCCGGATTACTGGCAAAACAGGGGTAATCTCCTTGATTCCAAATTTCAAGACCGCGCCGATGCGCGGTCTTTTGTTTAAGCCCGCGCCCAATCACCGTGTATAATTCGCTCATTCCCAACTTTGGAGTTTGACAGTGCGTTTCAAATGGATCATCTTTTTGCTCGCGGCTGGCATTTTATTGGGCGCGTGTGGAACGGGCAACCTCGACTCCACCGTCACCCCCGCTCCCATCCCGACTGACACGTCCGCGCCTCCCCCGGCGTTTACACCCACAGCAGCCTCCCCCCTTGCCATTCTGGTCCTGCCCGCCGACCTGGATGCGGAGACATCGAACCTTTACCAGAAGACGGTTTACGACCTGGCGCAGGCTTCCGGTTTGCGTTTTCAGGTGCGTAATCATCTGGCGCCTGCCGACCTCGAGCCGGGTTTGAAGATCGTCGTCGCGCTCCCGCCGGATCCGGGCATTGTGGAACTCGCCGCCGCCGCGCCGGATACGCAATTCCTCGCCATCAATGTGCCGGGCGTTGCGCCGGGCGGCAACGTCAGCGTGCTGGGCGGAAATTCGCAATCGGATATCGCCGCCTTCCTTGCCGGTTACACCGCCGCCATGCTCACGGACGACTACCGCATCGGCATGTTGATGCCCAGGGACAATAGCGACGCGATCCGCATGTTCAACGCCTTCAGCAACGGCAGGACCTTTTATTGCGGTTTATGCCGTCCCTTCTTTTATCTCCCCTGGTCGTTTCCGCAATACCTCGAGATACCCGCCGAGGAGGACGTGAACAATTACGACGCGTATGCGGATATTTTGATCCTGCAATATAAGGTGGGAACGCTCTTCATCCACCCGGACATTTACACCCAGGACCTTGTGGATTACGTCGGCACGACGGGCGTGTACATGATCGGAACGGTCTCCCCCGAACAGAGACCCGCAGGCTGGGTGATGACCATTCAGCCGGATATCGTCAAGGCGATCCAGAGTGCCTGGCCCTCTTTGCTTTCGGGGCAGGGCGGACTCACGGTTCAATCTCCCCTCGGCTTGAGCGATGTTGACCCAAGCCTTCTCTCCCCGGGAAGACAACGCCTCGTGCAGGAAACGCTCGACAGCCTGCAATCGGGACACATCGTTCCGTAGGAAATCCCTTCACCCATGCAAAACGATCAGCCGACCCGTCTTACGTATCGGGTCGGCTGACTGCGTTGGAGGAGGTGAAAGGCTCACGCGGCGACAGCAACGTTGGCTGGTATGGGCGCCCTTTGACCGTGTCCCAGCCATGCCATTGCCTTGACGACCAGGACGGCCGGGTTGACGGGTTTGATGAGGCACTCATCCGCGCCCGCCTGGTTTGCTTCGAGAACTTCCTCGACGGTGTTTGCCGACGCGATCAGGATGATGGGCCCACGGCTTGCGGCGCGCAACTCCCTGAGAAGGGCGTCGCGCTTATGTGTGGGAAGTTTCATGTCCACCACCATCAGGGAGGGACCCACCAAACGGGCGGTTTGCAGTGCGTCGGCGACATTTGTCTCGGTTAGCACGATGCAGTTCCTCTGCTGGAAGAGCATTTCCAGCGCGGAAACGTTCTCGGGGTGATCGGAAACGATCAGCACCGTATGAAGGGGGATCGTGTCAATATCGGTTTTCCAGGTAGCCATACGAATAAACCTTTCCGCTGTTTCATTTACTTGACGGGAAATAAACCTGCATGTTACACTCGCGCCCGTTCCGAAAATTCCAAGGAAAGGAGGCGCGCGACGCATGGCAATGAATACCGCAACGATCTTTACGAAGACTTACCGCATTCAAACCGGCGGTCTGGGTTTCGTTCCTTGTCGTAGTGTGCCTGCCCACCGTTAATTTACACGCAGTGTAAAGTTGACAGCCGCGGCGCACTCGCCCGCGGCTGTTTTTATTTAATCCTCGTCCCAACCCCTCTCCCATTGGGAGAGGAGCAAGGGCGAGGGCAGAAGGAGGCAAAATGTTCGACATACAAACTCAATTGTTCGAGGGAGCCGATATCCGTTTCGGTCCCATTGACCATGAAAAGGACCCACAGGTCGAATCCAAATGGACTCACGATTCGGATTTTATGCGCATGTATGAAACCGACCCTGCGCGCCCCATGTCGGCGGCAATGGTGAAGAAGAACTACGAGAAACTCGAGAAGGAGATCGAGGAGAATAAGAACGCTTACTACTTTGCCATCCGCACAAGGGAGGACGACCGCCTGATTGGCAAAGCCATTATCAACCGCATCGAGTGGTCGAACGACGTCGGCTGGATCCGTCTCGGCATCGGCGTGGGGAGGATCGGCGCAAGGGGTACGGTTCGCAGGCGCTGGGATATCCTCTGCATGGGAATCCTGCGCGAGGAATGGATGGAACAAAATGGCTACAAAATTACAAACTGACACAACGCTTCTTGACCCGACCCTTAGCCTGCGTCCGGCGCAATGGACCGACGCGGACGCTGTGGCAAAACTCATCCTCGACGTCTGCACGCACGACGGCGACCCGACCGTGGCTGTCACGGTCGAGGAATTACAGCGCGAATGGAAAAGCCCGGGCTTTGTCCTCGAAAGGGATACGTTTGTCGTCGAAACCCCCGACGGGCGGATCGTCGGATACGAGGAATTTGTCAACCGCCATGCTCATGCATATCTTGGAGGAGACGGTTACGTACATCCCGATTTCATGGGGCGCGGCATTGGTACAACCATGTTGCACGCGCTCGAAGCGCGCGCCCACGAAGAAATGCAACTCGCCGACCCGCGCCTGCGCGTGTTCATCCGTAATGGCATGTCCATTGGAGACAGGGTCTCGCGTGAGATGCACGAGAACGAAGGCTACAAGGCGATCCGTTTTTCGTGGCGGATGGAGATCACGCTAACCGACGCGCCGCCCAAGCCGGCGTTCCCGGATGGAATCGAACTGCATCCCTTCGAAATGGCGCACGATCATGCCGTGTATGAAGCGCACGAGGAGGCGTTCAGCGACCATTGGGGTCACGTTCGCAGACCCTATGAAGAGTGGGCGCATCGCTTTTCGGAGCGCGATCCGTCCCTCTGGCACATCGCCTGGGACAGCCGCTCCGCGGAAATCGCGGGATATTCCCTTTGCCGTTACCGCATGGGAATCGGCTGGGTCGGCACGCTGGGAGTCCGCCGCGCTTGGCGGAAGCGCGGGCTGGGCGAGGCGTTACTGCTTCACTCGTTCGGCGAATTCCATAAACGCGGAATGCGGACCGTCGGACTGGGTGTGGACGCGGCGAATCCCACCGGCGCGACGCGCTTGTATCAGAAGGCTGGCATGAGCGTCGCTTCCGAATACGTCATTTACGAAAAGGAACTGCGGCCCGGGCTCGACCCCGAAGAGCAGGAATAGGAGAATGAAATGAAAACAAGTCTGAGCGAACGATCGGAAGTTTCACTTCCAGATGGATTCACCATCCGCGGGGCGGTGATGGACGACGTGGCTGACGCGTTGGAGTTGTTCAACCGCTGGTCGCGCTCCGTGATCCACGAAGACGAGATCACCGACGCCGTGGCGATTCGCACCGAATGGCTCTCCCCCGGCTTAGATCCGGCGGAGGATATCCGGCTGGTCTTCGCGCCAGGCGGCGAAATGGCCGGCTACATCGAAGTGTGGACGAACGCCACCCCGCCCGTTCATCCGTGGCTCTGGGGACGCGTGGATCCGCGTTACGAAGGTCTCGGCATCGGCTCGTACCTCCTCACATGGGCGGAGGCGCGCGCGAAAACAGCGTTGGATCGCATCCCCTCCGATCTGCGTTTTGCGCCGCAGGTTGGATCCTACCGCCAGGCGGACAAAGCCCGCGCGTTGTTTGAAAAAATGGGCTATCGCCACATCCGCAGTTCGTACACCATGCGGATTAACCTCGACGCGCCGCCTCCCGCGCCCGAATGGTCGCCCGGCATCGCCCTGCGCCTCTACAACCCCAAGACCGATCTCGAGGCGGTCTATCGCGCCGTGGATGAATCCTTCAGCGATCACTATGGATACGTGAAAGCCCCGTTCGAAGAGGGCTTGAAACGCTTCGAACATTTTATGACCGGCTACGAAGGCTTCGACCCCACGCTATGGTTCCTTGCCATGGACGGGGAGGAGATCGCGGGCATCAGTCTCTGCCGTGATCGCGCCTTCGACAATCCCGAGGTGGGATGGGTAAGCACGCTCGGCGTCCGCCGTCCCTGGCGCAAACGCGGCATCGGTCTGGCTTTGCTCCGCCATTCGTTCGGCGAGTTGTATCGGCGCGGCAAACGCATGGCTGGCTTGGGCGTGGACGCCGAAAACCTGACCGGCGCGTTGCGCCTCTACGAACGCGCGGGGATGCGCCTTCATCGCGCCTTTGACCGCTTCGAAAAGGAGGTCAGACCCGGCAGGGAAATCAGTGTACAATCGCTTTAACGAATAAATCGTCCCGAAGGCTGTTGTGATCTTTCAGGACAAGCCTTCGGGACGCTAAATAACAAGGAGCCCCACATGAACCTTCGCTGCTCTTTTTGCCAGACCCCGTTCACCCTCGGGCGCGTCGAAAAACTTGCCGCCCTGCAACATCTATACGCCGAGAACCTGAATCACTACGACGCGCACTGTCCGCGATGTCGCCGCGCCACGCCCGTGCTGCGGCAAAAACTCGAAATGACCATGCCGAACTGGCGCGAGGCGCTCAAGGAACTGGAGGCGGAGATGACAGCGCACCCGCAAACGGAGGCGCCTCTTCCGAAGCCCGAGCCTGCCCCGGCGCCCCGGGCTGAATCCAATCCCGCGCAGTCTCCCGCAAAAGAAAAGCCCGCCAAGGACAAACCCGCAAAGGAAAAACCTGCGATTGGGAAACCCGCTTCGCAAAAACCCGCCGGGCAAAAGAAAGCCTCCGCCAAAAAATCTTCAACCACACAAAAGGCGGCAGCGAAGAAAAGCAAATGAGCGTCAAAGCCGTCTTCTTTGACCTGGGCGGAGTCATCGTCCGCACGGAATATCAGGCGCCGCGGCAGCGTCTCGCGGAACGATTGGGCATGGAGTATGAAGACCTGGTCGGGATCGTCTTCGACAGCGAATCCGCTCGACGCGCGACGGTCGGCGAGGTCACTGCCGCCGAGCATTGGGCAATGGTGATGAAACGCCTGAAACGACCCGCCTCCGAATTGCAGACCATCCGGGATGAATTCTTTGCGGGCGATATCGTGGACCTCGAATTGCTGGGCATCATCCGTTCTCTGCGCGGGAACTATAAAACGGGACTGATCTCCAACGCATGGGACGACCTGCGGGGTTTCATCGTCAGGGAAAGGTTCGACGACGCCTTCGACAAGATGATCATCTCCGCGGAGGTCGGCGCGGCAAAGCCGTCAGCGAGGATCTATCAGGTTGCGCTGGAGCAGCTCGAAGTGAGTCCGAACGAGGCGGTCTTCGTGGATGATTTTCTCGAGAACGTCGAAGCGTGCGAAAAAGTCGGCATGAAGGGCATCCATTTCAAGAGTCCCGAAACCGCCCTGCGGCAACTTGAAGCCGTTCTATGATCGAACCGTCCTGTGGGCTGATCTCACAGGACGGTTTTTTTGAGCATTGAAAAGGGGACGGGCGCGGGTTCCTTTTGAAGTCCTTTCGCCCGGAGTCGCCCATCATGCCGATAATTTTTGCGATCCCGCCTCCATGTTCCTGCGGGTCCGAATGTCAATGGGCGCGTCGAGGTGCCGCCGCAGGGACGCTTCGCTTTTCTCCTTCACGTAATGCTCGCGGAACATTTCCAAAATGGAAATGGTTTCGCCGGTATATTTTTCGATGACGACCTCGTTGCCCGCGTTCACCATGCCCTCTTTGATGACGCGGCAATACAAGCCGGGGCGCTCTGCGGCGCGGAATTTCTTCACCCACTGAGGGTCGTCCATGCGCGTGGCGAACGTTCCGCACGGGATGCGCGGCGCGGTGACCTGTAACGTCACTTCGCCGATGTGAAGATAATCGCCGACGTTGAAGCGCGCGCTTTCCAATTCTCCAATCGTCAAATTCTCTCCGAAAGTTCCCGGCAATATTTCTTTTCCCAATTCTTGTGTCCACCACGCGTAATCCGCCGCGCCGTAGACGTAGACGGCCTGGTCGGGTCCGCCGTGATTCTTCTTGTCGCAGATGGCGTCGCCTTCGATGCCGAGGGATTTGATCTCGACGGGTCCGTTTACGGGAAGTTTGTAGATGCCGGTCGTTTCGATGTAATCGTTTCTTTGTTGTTGTCGTTCTTTGCCGATGTTGATGCTGAGTAGTTTCATTTGGGTCCTGCCTGTAATTGGCTTTGGAATCAGGGAGTTTGCTATTGCGTATTCGCCAGCAGGCTGGCTGAATCCAAACCTTGCATTTGCTCAATTGTAACAAACTCGAGCCCTTCGGCTTTGAGTTGCGGGAGGACGGTTTCGAGAATGTGCGCGACCTTTGCGCCGTGTCCCTTGCCGTCATGCAGGACGATGATCGAGCCGGGGTGGGTCGGTTCGATGAGTTGTTTGATCGTCCACGCGGTGGGTTGGAGGAAGTGCAACGGCATGTTATCCCAAAGTACAAGGCGATAGCCCCACTCTGTCAACAGGGAAAGGGTCTTTGCGGTAAAAAATCCGTATGGCGGACGGACGTGTCGGATCGTTTCGGGGGGAAATCCGCAGGCGTCCGCGATGGATTTTCGGGACCGATCCAACTGTCCCTTGAGGGTTGAAGCGTTTTCCAGCGGGAATGGAACGTGACGATAACAATGCAGCGCCAGTTGATGTCCGCTTTGGTGGATCTGCTTCACAAGATTTGGATGCCGCTCGACTTCATGTCCGATCAAAAAGAACGTTGCGCGGATGCCATGTTTCGCCAGCGCCTCCAGCACCCGAGGCGTGTCGTGCGGATGCGGACCGTCGTCGAAGGTGAGGGCGATCTCGGGGCGGGCGGAGTCCCCATGAAAGAGAACGCCGGGATTCCGTTTTTGCATTGCGCGGTAGAAACGACGGAGAAGGGAGGAAGTGGTCATCGCTTTTTGCGCTCGAAAACCATATAATGTGGTTGTGCAATTTTATCTGTATTGCCATCAAAGGAGAATAAATGGAATCACATCTTTGCCCCCAATGCAATGAAGTTATGGATGAAGGTTCGCTGACCGCGAGCGATCAAATTGGGTATGTATCCAAAAAGCAAACGGGAATGATTAGAACCGTGACAAAGATCTCCCGGGCGCGCGCCTGCCCGAACTGCGGCTATGTGGAAATATTTCTTGACCCGAAGGAGCTGAGGTCAAGAATTTCGTGAAGAAAACGGTGACTGTCATCTTCGCTCCCTTCGGGAATGCTACGCAAGGATGACAGTCACCTGTATTCATTCTCCATAAAGCTCAAGCAAACCCACCCGCGCCTGTGGCGCAATGATCAGTACATAGTCGCGCATATCTTGCAGATGTGACGTTATCAACTGCTCATCAATCCCCGCTGGCGCGTAGACCGTGAACACCACATTCCGCGTGGACTCGGTGATCTGCGTTCGCTGATCGGGACCGTAGATGATGTTCGAGATAATCCCCGCCTGATCGCTGATCATCATATCGCCCGCCTTGAGGATTTGTTCCTCCCCGCGCATGACCGTATAACTTTCCGTCCCTTGGGTGACATCGAGAGTCAACGGCAATTGCAATTTGTCCATGTCGTGTCCCGCTGTGAGCAGCATGTTCTTCACCTCCGCCATGAACATGCACTCGACCAGCGATGCCACGCTGGGAATGGACTTCCCCTTCAAGACAATTGATTCCAGTTGCAGTTGTACGTGATAGGTTTTCTTGAATTTTTTGTAGTACTCCCCGTAGACTTTCAAAACGGGATGACTTGCAATCGCGGCACGATCCTGCCCCGCGAATCGGGAGCGGAGTGCTTCTTCTAATTCTGTTTTTTTCTTTTCCAATTCAGTGTGATGCGCGGGATTGGAGACATTGCGCATCACTAATACGCCTGCGTGGGCGTTGGGGAAAGTGGATTTCCAGGCGGAAGTTACGTTGAACATTTTTCCATTGTAATCTACAGACCGTCGTTTATTGAATTGAAGTCCATTTCCTTCGGCTATTTTTATGAAGTCTGCCCCATGCGGCTCTTCAAAATATTGTATAATGACTTTGACCAAAGGATTGATCATGGAACAAATCACCATCCGAGTCAAAGATAAGAAAAAGGCGCAAACGCTTTTAGACTTTCTCAAATCGCTGGACTTCATTGAAAGCGTTTCTGAGAAGGAAGTGTCTGCCGAGAAAACATCAAGTGGCGACGGGGAAAACGATTTCTTCTCGATGGCTGGCTTCTGGTCAGGACGGGATATCACCCTTCAATCCATTCGTGAGCAAGCCTGGCCCTACCGCGCATGATTCTCTGCGACACGAATATTCTCATCGAGTTCTATAGAGGCAATTCTGACATTGTTCAGGAATTGCAAAAGATTGGTCTTCCCACTGCAATGGGATTTTGGTTTGTTCTCTGGCTTTTTGATACACGTCCAGCAATCTGCCTTGCTGGTCAATGAAGTTCTTGACCCTTGCTTTCCACTTTAAACTGCCATAGGTGCGAAGAACATTTAACGCAGAATCCGAAAGCATGTAATTATTCAAACCGCTATTCGTCGGCCGCGTTGGGTCATCCGCGTTCCGAACTACGATTCCAGCCTGTTCAAACTGGTGTAAGACCCTGCGTCGAATCGTCTCTCGGCTATTTTCCGCGTATTCACGACCATACCTTTTCTTGATTTCGACCAAAATATCGTGGACACGTAACATCGGACTTGCGGCATCCTTCCACGCGCTTTTTTCCGATAACTGAGCAAACGCCAGTAAAGTCAGCGCAGAGATTTCATTCTGCTGTGCGGATGGCAAACCGAGCGCCTCCTAAATTTCCTGTGCCTGTTCGATTTTTCCCATGGTAATTCTCGTCTCCTGTATCATCGGAAATTCTTCGGTGAGCAAATTGGATTCCCAAAGTGTTGAAAAAATAATGCCCTCGATTTTCTCTGGCGTATCCGCGTTATCTTTTTGAATCCTATTGCCAATGTTTCTTATTACCTCCAGCGGAGGGATGGGCAATATTCGCAGTTCCGCCGCGTTGACTTGAGTATTCCCATTCACAATCCGAAAGTAGCGGTCAACGATTGCGCTGTTGAGAATAGCGGAAAGCCCGATGGCTTCGGAAGTTGGCAAAATCCCTTTCTTCTTGAAGATCACATTCAAATGATTTTCAAATCCGATTTGTTCGAAGGCAAATTTCTCAGCAATGAACGGAGCGGAGATAAGGCGACGCTTATCTTCCTTCGCGCTGAAACGGCGCAATAAAACGTAATTCGCATTAGGCATAAGTAGGGACGGGTCATTTATCGAAATTGCCTGTGGTTTGCTAAATCCATCGAGGGGATATTCAACTTGATAAGGCTTAACATTTTGCATCCAAAGCAAAGGCACAGTCCCATTTCTTGCCTTGACTTGTTCTCTCAATAATCCCTTTGCCCGAAAAGGAACGACACGCCCCGTTGAAACTTGAAAGCCATATTTTTCAAGCGACCCATCCCATTTGTCCGCTGCTTCCAGAATTTGCTCGTCGAGAATTCCTGTTGGCAGGCGGAAGAAAAGCAATCCGTTATGGTCGCTCAGAAAATGATTGAAAGAGACCCGGCGGGAGATAATTCCATTTTCCAAACTCTGATCATCGTTTGAGGAAGATATGTTGATGGAACCCGCCCAGTATCCATTTTTCTGCGGTTGAGAACGTTTCTCGAAAGAGAAAATCACGTTCTCTTGAAGAACCGAATCGTTCTTGAAAGTCTCGTTCCGCGATTGAAACACATGCAAAGAATATGGCGATACTTCCCTTAGCAAATCCTGGCGGAATTCCGAGAAATACGCCCCGGAACAAAAGCTGCGGGGAACAATAAAACTGGCTCTCCCTTCCGCCAAAAGCAACTTTGCAGAAAGAGCCATGAAAATCGTGTAAATATTGGTATGCCCATTTAATTTGCCGTTTACAGCCTTGACGCGCCTGTCATCCGAATTGAGTTTGAAGTAAGGCGGGTTGCTGATGATATAAGAAAAACGACTTTGCTTCGAGTTAGTCGTTCCAAACAAAGAAGGTTGTTCATCCGGCAAACACGCCAAGATAAAGTCTTCCTGAAATACCTGCCGGTGTATTTTTATCCCGCTCTTTTTTGCTTCTTTGCCAGCGAGCGTCAATACTTCACGGCTTAGGGAACATAATTCATTATCGGTTTCATAAGCGGCAATTGACACTTCAAGGGGCTTATTCTCGAGTATTAGTCTTTCAATCAGGGCGCAAATCAAGACGCCAGAACCAATCGCAGGGTCAAGAATCAATGCCCCATTTGAAATTTCCCCAAGTTGCTTTGCCATAAGACGAGCGATGGAGGGAGGCGTGAAGAATTGCCCCTTTGCCTTGAGACTTTCAAAGTCTCGCTTTTCAAGAACACGTTTTCCCTGTTCGTAGCTATAAGAAACTAAATCCATTTGCCATAATTATACCCGCCACCCTATCTTGCCCATGCAGGTCTATATAAATTTATCAAATATGCGAAAACTTCGGCTACCTCACACACCCTCACCTGCAAGTCCGAGTAAGCAACGCCCAAATTCGTCTCGCCGTTGGGAGGGGTGCGTTGCACCTGACTTAATGGGATTCGTCCACAGAATGGACTCTGCGATTTAATGAGATGAGTCCACCCGTTTGGTGCGACGCACTCTTATGCGTACGATCGAACATGCAAAATATCCGCGCGCTGCATGGGGCGAATATCACTGGTAGGAAGTGTCGCTACAACAATGGTTTCCCCTTCGCCAGTCACAAATTCCACTTCGTAGGCTTTGCCGTCTTCGTACACATGCACGACTGCACCCACGTCTCCGCGTTCAAGGTGATATTCATTCAAATCCTTGGCAAGCACCACAATATCTAATTCTTTTATCATCTTCTTATTCCTTACCCGGCTGGATACGCCGTCACAAAACGAGGAAGATCAGAGTTGTTTTCTATAATCCAAATCGTTCTCACTCGAATCATATCACCGTTCGGTGTACTCAATTCGCCATTAATAACGTACTTCACGCCAAACAACGACCGCTCGGAACGTTCCACTTGCGAATTTTTCGCGATCAACAAAAATCCACTTGCCAATTCAGCGACATTTTCATCGTTGAATCCGTGAGAACGAAAAAATCTTGCCTTCGATTTTCCCAAGGGATGAGTTTCTGAAAGCAAATAATTTACGATTTTCGTTATAGAAACTTGCGCTTTGGATTTATTTGGAAGTTCCATTAATTGAATTATACCCTCCCTGAAACTGCAGACGAAAACTGAAAGCTTCGACTACCCAACAACCTCTCTCACCTGCAAATCCGAGTAGGCGACGCCCAAATTTGTCTCGCCGTTGGGTATGGCGACGGGGACGACGCACTATTGGTTTTGCACCATCACCCCTGCCTCAACCATCGCTTTTGTGAGAGCAGACTCATTAATGCCTTGTTTTTTCAGGCTGGCGATCAATTTGGAAATTTCAGGTTTTGCATCGAGAGCAGCAAGGTCTTCACGAAGTCCCTGTCCGATATAGGCGCGAATCAAGGGTTGATAGCCCGAAAATCCCTTGTGCGGGGCGACACGTTTAAGGTCAGCGACCACGTCATCGGGCATGCGCATGGTGATGGTGGTCATCGTGCGTTTTTCGCTCAGTCTTTTTTTTAATTTACTGATTTTCATATTCTTTCCTTTCCGCTTTTGTGGCTTTTCTCGCCGAGATGATCCGAATTACCAATTTACGCCAAACATGAGCAACGTACAGCAAACGCCATTTGCGAGTAAGTCCGACCGCTGCGTCACGTGTTTCGCCTTTCTCATCGCGTGGTTCAATGGGATGAATAAATGGGTCAAAGAATATCTCGCAGGCTTCGATAAAAGACACTCTATGTTTTTGGAGATTTATCTCTGCCTTATCGCTATCCCATTCAAAGTCAATATCTTCAATTTTATGAGTATTCTTCATCTCTCCCAGTTTACCTTTTCGTATTTACATTGTCAATACAGAATTCCGCCTGAATCCCCAGCTCAAAACTGCATGGTTTAATTCAAATCCTTCGTCATAAAATAGCGCTGAAATCCCTTCGGGAAATCCTTCAACTCCCCATACACCCGATATCCCTGCTTCTTGTAAAACTCTGGCGCTTGGAAACTGAAGGTGTCCAAATAGGCGTGTTTCGCGCCGCGCTTTTTGGCTTCTTCCTCGGTAAGCGCAAGCAGACGTCCTCCATAGCCCTTGCGGCGCAAGTCTGCCCGCAGCCACATCAGGTCAATGTACAGCCAGTTCCAGTAGGTCAGGGCGATGACTCCGCCTGCGATCTTTTCGTCCGCATCGTAGATGACGAAACAAATACGCTTCGCATTTTCCGCTCCGGCTTGTTCTTCGTTGAATGAATTGATTCCGCCGCCGACCGCTTCCCAGATGGGGTCTTCGATCTTCTCGACTTGTTTAATCTGATATTCGTCCATTTCCCTTTTCTCTTCTGTGCAAGGTGTACATCGAAATTATTGATTTTGCACCATCACACCTGCTTCGACC
>JABWAU010000109.1 GCA_013360875.1 Anaerolineales bacterium
TTCGCCGCCTCGACCACCGCGCCGCAGATCGCGTCGATCTCCGTCGGCGCGCCGCGCAGGATATCCTGCAACATCGAAGAGGTGTTCGCGGCGGTCCGACGCGCCACGTCCTCCGCTTTGGCCACCGGGTCGTCGAACGGCAGGGTGATCTTTTCCGCGCGGGCGACCTGCGCGGTTTCGACAGCCAGCGCCTTCATCATTTCCCGCGCGGGCGGGCGTTCCAGCAATTCGCCGTTCTTCACGCGCAGCAACGCGGTAAGCGGATTGATCGCCACGTTGATCACCAGTTTTCCCCAGACCAGGGACTGCGCATCCTCCACCGTCTGGACGTTGAATCCCGCCGACTTCAACGCCTCTTCCACTGGACCGAGAGCCTGATTCTGCTCGATGGAGATGGTCCCCTCCCCGCCCTCCCTCGCCAGCCCGGGACCGAGCAGAGTGGCTCCGGTGGTGGTGCTGCCCAGGGCGACGCGCCCAGGTCCCAGTTCCCGCGCGAGCGTTTCGCGGTTGCCGAGTCCGTTTTGGAGGGTGAGGACGATGCCGTCGTCCGCGAGACATTCCCTCAGTTGTCCTGCCGCGCGTTCGGTCTGCCAGGCTTTGACCAGCACGACGGCGTGTTTCATTCCCCCACATTCACGCGGATCGTCCGTCGCATGGACGGGATATTGCCATTCATTGCCTTGAGCGTCCACCAGCCGCGCGCCGTCTCGATTCAAAGCGTCAATTCCCCCTCTCCATGTGCCAAGCATCGTGACTTGACGACCCGCCTGCGACAACCGCGCGGCGAACAGGGTGGCGAGCGCGCCCGTTCCAACGATGAGAACCTTATTCATAGTTCGCAACACTCATCACTCAACACGCAACACGTCCTAGATAGTGTTTTTAAATTCAGACCAGACCCTAAAGGTTTTTCTGGCGAATCGGATTCGAAATTTGCACAGAAAGCCTGCTTGCAATAGAAACCTTTAGGGTCTCTGTCTTATATTTTCAAAACACTTTCTTACATACTTCACATTGAGTATTTCGCAATCCTATACCTCTCCGATTTCCTTCAACAACCCCTCCCATTCCTTATCGTCCATCTCGACCGTGTGTTCCGGGGCGGGGAAGCGTTTAGTCTCCACGTCTTCGATGTAGTTGGCGAAAGCCTTTTGCATTTCGGAATGGAGGTCGGCGTATTTTTTGACGAACTTCGGCGTGAAGCGGTCAAACAGACCCAGCAGGTCGTGCGTGACGAGGACCTGCCCGTCGCAGCCCGCGCCCGCGCCGATGCCGATGGTGGGAATGGAGATCCTCTTCGAGATCATCTCCGCCAGGCGCGCAGGCACGGACTCAAGCACGATGCTGAAGCAACCGGCTTCCTCGAGAATCAGGGCATCCTCCACGAGACGTTTCGCGGCGGCGGCGGTTTTGCCCTGCGCGCGAAATCCGCCCAATTGATGGACGGATTGCGGCGTGAGTCCGATGTGTCCCATCACGGGGATTCCGGCGCCGGTGATGGCGCGAATGGCGTCGGCGCGTTCGCGTCCGCCCTCGAGTTTGACCGCGTCCATGCCGCCCTCCTGCAGGAACCTGCCCGCGTTGCGGACAGCCTGCTCGACCGAGACTTGATACGACATGAAGGGCATATCGCCGATGAGGAGTGCCAGCTTCGCGCCGCGCGAAACGGCGCGGCAGTGATGGAGCATCTCCTCCATGGTGACGGGAAGCGTGTTCTCGTAACCCAGTACGACCATCCCCAGCGAATCGCCAACGAGGATGGAATCGACTCCCGTCTTGTCCATCGCCAGGGCGGTGGGATAATCGTACGCGGTGAGCATGGTAATGATCTCGCCGCGTTCCTTCTTTTGACGAAAGGCAAGCGTGGTGGTTTTTTTGCGCGCAGCAGGCGCACGGGTGGAAACAGGCGCAGGTGTGGACATGGTATCCTCCGAAAAAATGGTAGGAGCCGTTTTTGTTGCGGCTGTGAAGCGCCCCTGATCGCCGCACTTGGACAGCCTTTGAGATTTATGCCGTGGCGTTCATGCAGCGCAGATACGCCCGGCATTCCCGATTATTCCACAAAACCCGGATTTCATCTATAATAATTTTGTCCGAAATTACTGTCGTTGCAAGGAGCCGCTGGTCGAGTAAGCCGGGTATTCTTCCTGGTTGTATCGAGGCCAGGCGATGACGAAGCAATCCCCTCGTCAATTGTAGATTGCTTTGTGAGGCGATGCGTTACCTGCAATGGCGAGAATAAAGAGGAGAAAACCATGAAAAGAATGTTCGGCTTTTTGATCGGTGTCGTTGTCGGGGGATTGGTCGGCTCGACGATCGCGCTGTTGCTGGCTCCCGAGTCGGGAGAGGTACTCCGTGCCCAGATCCGCGAGCGCGGACAGGGATTCTTCAACGAGATCCGTCACGCGGCGGACGAGCGCAAGATCGAACTGCGCCAGAGATTGGACGCGATGCGGGCGCCAAGGACGGAAGCGTAGTTTCGATCCGCCGAACCGGGATGTCATCGGGCATCCCGGTTCCGTTGGAGCATGGAGATCGCGGCGAGCGCGCCTGCAAGCGCGATCCACGCGATAATCTGCGCCAGCCGAAACTCACCGAATACCAGCGCGCTGTCGCCGCGAAAGGCTTCGAGGAAGAGGCGCGCGCCGGCCGTCAGCGCGGCGAAGGTGAGGAAGAAAATGCCCGGGGGCGAATCCGTTTTGGGGAACCAGAGCAAGCCAAAGATCAGGAGAGAGGCGAGCAGTTCGTAGATTTGACTTGGATGCCGCGTCGCGTTCCAGAGTTCAATTCCCCAGGAAAGATTCGTCGGGCTTCCGAAGGCTGTCCCTGCGGCGAGGTGGGCGAGGGAGAGTCCGACGGCGAATACGGCAAAGAGGGGAGTGAGCGCGTCGAGCGTCCCCCAAAGTTGAAGTTTTTGCCGCTGACCGTAAATGAAACCGACGAGTAACGCGGCTACGAGCGCGCCGGCTGGGTCGAAGAGATCGGGGTTGGGGGAGAAGACGCTGAGCGGACTTTGCGCGAACGCGGAAAGATTTGCAAGCGCGAACAAGGCGCGCCCGCCGACGAGGTAGGCGATCAGGCTGTAGAACGTGAGGTTATTGAGTCCTTCCTTTGAAACGCCGTGACGCTGGCTTCGTTTTTCGGCGAGCGTAAGACCGATCCACAACGCAGCGACGATGAGGATGAAATGGCGCGGTGGGGCAAAGAGGGAGCGGAAGGATTCGATCATTTCAATATCTCCTCCACCCTCGTCCTCAACAACGCCTCCGCCATCGGGCCGCCGATGACCACTTCTTCGATGACACCGTCGCGCCCAATGAAGAAGGAGGAGGGGAGCGAACGCAATTGATAAGCCGAGCCGACATCGCCGGTTTCATCGAGCAGGATGGGGAAGGTGAGACCGTATTCCTCGACAAAGGGCGCGATGTCGGGAAAGGAATCCTGATAGGTCATGTTGACGGCAAGCACTACAAGTCCATCGTCCTTGTATTCGTTGTAGACCCTTTCGATGGCGGGCATCTCCGCACGGCAGGGCGGACACCACGTCGCCCACAAATTGATCAACACCGCCTGCCCGCGCAGATCGGAAAGTCTGACGGTTTCGCCCGCGGTCGTTTTCAACTCGAAATCGGGCGCAAGGAATCCCTTTTGCGGCGCGGGGATCAGCCCTTCGGTCGAAGTCCCGGTTTTGTCCGCGCTGGCGAAGATCCACGCCAGACCCAGGACGAGGATGAGGAAAAATGAAACGAGTCGTTGATTCGCATTCATGGTCTTTGTATTGATCGGCAACCTCATCCAATTCTTACGATTTTCATTGTAAAATGGAGCATCTTCATTGAACAGGTTACAGAACATGACAGACGCCATCTTCGACACTCCTTCCAGTCGCAGTGCAAGCCTTCAGACACGCGCCATTAACACCCTTCGATTTCTGTCGGCGGACGCCGTTCAGAAAGCCAACTCGGGTCATCCGGGACTTCCGATGGGCGCGGCGGCAATGGCTTTTACCTTGTGGACGCGTCACCTGCGCCACAATCCGCGCAACCCAAACTGGATGGGACGCGACCGCTTCATCCTTTCGGGGGGGCATGGTTCGATGCTCCTTTACTCTTTGCTCCATCTGACGGGGTACGACGTGAGCCTCGACGACATCGAGAACTTCCGTCAATTTGGAAGTATCACGCCCGGACATCCCGAACGCGGACTCACCCCCGGCGTCGAGGTGACCACCGGTCCGCTCGGGCAGGGATTCGGTCAGGGTGTGGGCATGGCAATCGCCGCGGCGCATCTCGCCGCGACCTTCAACCGGCCCGGACACGAGATCATCCAGTCGTACATCTTCGGCATCGTCACCGACGGCGACTTAATGGAGGGCGTCTCCTCCGAAGCCGCGTCGCTGGCGGGACATTTGGGGTTGGGGCGCATCGTCTATCTCTACGACGACAATCATATCTCGATTGACGGTCCCACCGATTTAGCCTTCACAGAAAATCGAGCCGCGCGCTTCGAGGCATACAACTGGCATGTGCAAAGGGTCGAAGACGGCAACGACGTGGAAGCCATTGACCGGGCGATCCAAGCCGCGCAAGCCGACCCGCGCCCCTCGTTGATCTGCGTGAGGACGACCATCGGGTATGGCGCGCCGAACAAACAAGGGACTGCCAAAGTTCACGGCGAGCCGCTGGGCGAGGAGGAATTGAAACTGGCAAAGAAGAATCTGGGCTGGGATCCCGAACGGAAATTTTTCATCCCCGATGACGTCCTTGCGTTCTATCGCAGCGCCGTCGAGCGCGGACGTGAAGCCGAAACGGATTGGAACGTGCGGTTCGAAGCGTACAAACGACTTCATCCCGATTTGGGTGCGGAATTGGAACGCCGCATCAAAGGCGAACTTCCACAGGGCTGGGATTCCGATTTGCCGATGTTCCCCGCCGACGAAAAGGGACTGGCGACGCGCGCTTCCTCGGGCAAGGTGTTGAACGCGCTTTCCGCCAAATTGCCCGAACTCATTGGCGGCTCCGCGGATCTGACGCCCTCGAACAACACCAAATTCGACGGGGCGGGCGACTTCCAGAAGGATAACCCAATGGGACGTTATCTCCGTTTCGGCGTGCGCGAGCATGGCATGGGCGCGGCGTTGAACGGAATGAACCTGTTCGGCGGCGTGATCGCCTACGGCGGGACGTTCCTCGTCTTTTCCGATTACATGAAACCCGCCATCCGCATCGCGGCGATCTCACACGTCCCCTCTATTTTTGTTTTCACGCACGACAGCGTCGGGCTCGGCGAGGACGGTCCTACGCACCAGCCCATCGAGCATTTGATGGCGCTGCGCGCGGTTCCCAATCTGGTCGTGATCCGTCCCGCGGATGCGAACGAGGTCCGTGAGGCGTGGAAGGTCGCCATTACGAGAAGGGACGGTCCGACCGCGCTGGCGTTGACGCGCCAGGCTGTGCCGACGCTTGCCATCGGTCCGTTCACCAAACTATCGCAGGGTGCGTACGTGATGAAGGATTTCGGCGGGAACCCGCAGTTGATCCTCATGGCGTCCGGGTCGGAGGTGAGCCTGATCTACTCCGCCGCGCAGAGATTATTCGCGGAGGGCATCGAGACGCGCGTGGTCTCCTTCCCAAGTTGGGAGTTGTTCGAGGAACAGGACGAGGCGTACAAGGAGTCCGTTTTGCCGAAGAGGATTCAGGCGCGGCTCGCCGTCGAAGCGGGAGCAACCCTCGGCTGGGAACGATACGCAACGTCCGTCATCGGCATTAATCACTACGGCGCGTCTGCTCCGTATAAGGTCATCTTCGAGAAGTTCGGGTTTACGGTGGAGAATATTGTGGCAAAAGCGAAAGGTTTGCTGGACGCAGATGAACGCTGATAACGCGGATGTATCGATTCTTCCGTGTTCATCCGCGCTCGTGTGCCTCCCAATTGGAGTGACCATGAAAGTAGCAGTAGGTTTTGATCATGCGGGTTTCCCACTCAAACAAGTTGTGCTCGATGCCGTGCGCGAAGCGGGGCATGAACCCATTGACATGGGCACACACTCCGCCGAAAGCGTGGACTTTCCCGATTTTACCGAAAAGGTCGGGCGCGCCATCCAAAACGGGGAAGCCGAGCGCGGCATCCTGTGTTGCGGATCGGGCATCGGCGCGTGCATCGCCGCCAACAAGATGAAGGGCGTGTACGCCTCCATCTGTCACGACACCTATTCCGCCGCGCAAGGCGTTCTTCACGACGATATGAACGTGCTTTGTCTGGGGGGGCGCGTGATCGGACCTGAACTCGCCAGAGTGCTTATTCCTGCGTTTTTGAATGCGGAGTACCAGGGCAATAAGGCGGGAGGAGAGAGGTTGGCGCGGCGCGTGGGGAAGATTCGTAAACTTGAGGATGTTGGAAAGTTGGAAACATGAACCCAATCACAAAACTCACCTCCCTCGGACAATCCCTTTGGTACGACAACATCGAGCGCAGACTGCTCGAAAACGGCGAACTCAAAGCCATGATCGAACGCGGCGAGATCCGCGGCGTCACGTCCAACCCGTCCATTTTCAACGCCGCGATTGCCAAGTCGAACGATTACGACTCCGCCCTTACGCCGCTTGCCTGGGCGGGCTGGGATGCGGAAAAGATCTTCTGGCAACTCGCCATTGAAGACATCAAAGCCGCCTGCGACGCGTTCCTGCCGCTCTACGAGGAGACGAACGGCGGCGACGGCTACGTCAGCATCGAGGTCAGCCCATACATCGCGCACGATACGAACGCCACCGTCGCGCAAGCCGAGCAACTCTGGGTGCGCGTTGCCCGCCCGAACCTCATGGTCAAGATCCCCGCGACCAAAGAGGGTGTCCCCGCGATCCGCAAGGCGATTGCCGCGGGCGTCAACGTCAACGTCACGCTCATCTTTTCACTCACGCGCTATGCGGAAGTGATGGACGCCTACCTGAGCGGACTCGAAGACCGCGCTGCAGCAGGACATCCCATTGACCACATCGCCTCGGTCGCCTCGTTCTTCGTTTCGCGCGTCGATTCGAAAGTGGATCCCCAACTCCCCGAAAACTCACCGCTCAAAGGCAAAGCCGCGATTGCAAACGCCAAACTTGCCTACGAAGGATTTCATCGAACCTTTGTCGGTCGCCGCTGGGAGAATCTCAAGGTCAGGGGCGCGCGCGTCCAGCGTCCGCTTTGGGCAAGCACCAGTACGAAGAACCCCGCCTACCCCGATACCCTTTACGTGGACAACCTCATCGGTCCCGAAACCGTCAACACCGTCCCGCCGCAAACGCTCGAAGCGTTCAAGGATCACGGCAAAGTCGAGATCACCCTCACGCGCGATCTCGCCGAGGCGCAGGAAGAGATTCGTCAACTCGAAGCCGCGGGCATCTCGATGGATGTCGTCACGCAGGAACTGGAGGACGAGGGAGTCAAAGCCTTTGCAGACGCGTTCACGCAATTGCTCGCGACGATTGATGACAGGAGGAAGAGCGCCGCCTCATCTCTTGGACCTCTGGCTGATTCCGTTTCCAGGCGGATCGCGCAACTGGAAGCGGATTCTGTCCCCGCGCGCATCTGGAAGCATGACCCGACACTCTGGGCAAAGGACGAAGCCGGCAAGGCTGAAGTCACGATCCGCATGGGTTGGCTGGACTCGACCATCAAGGCGCGGGAAAAACTGGAAGAGTATCGGGCTTTCGCAAAGGAAGTCCACAAAGCGAAGGTTGACCGCGTCCTCGTCCTGGGCATGGGCGGCTCATCATTGACCGCCGAGGTGTTTAGTTCGATGCTTGCCGCTGCAAATATCACCGCGCCACTTTCGCTTGCCATCCTCGATTCGACCGACCCCGCGCAAGTGGCGCAAGCCGCAAAGGATTATCCGCCCGATAAAAGTTTATACATCGTCGCCAGCAAATCCGGCGGGACAGCCGAAGTGATGGCGGCGTTCGATTACTTCTGGAAACTCAGCAAAAAGGATGGCTCGCGCTTCATCGTCGTCACCGACCCGGGCACGTCGCTCGAAGCGCTGGCGAGAAAACGCAACTTCAGAAAGATATTCCTTGCCGATGAGATGGTCGGCGGACGCTACTCCGCGCTGACCGATTTCGGCTTGGTCCCCGCCGTCTTTCTTGGCATGGATTTGAATCAACTGCTCGACAAAGCCGATTGGATGCGCGCCCAGTGCGGCGAACACATCCCTGCGGCGCGCAATCCCGGTCTGGCGCTGGGAGCCGTCCTTGGGCAGGCGGCTCTCGAAGGCAGAGACAAGCTCACGGTCCTGGCTGACGCGCCCTTGTCCGCATTTGCAGGCTGGGTCGAACAGATCATTGCCGAATCCAGTGGTAAGAACGGCAAAGGCATTCTGCCCGTCCCGCTGGAACCGATTGGGAATCCCGATGCCTATGGCGACGACCGCATTTTCATATACCTTCGTCAGACAGGAGAGTATGACGAAGCCGTCGCTGCATTGAAAACCGCAGGTCACCCTGTCCTCCACTTTCCACTTTCCACTTTCTACGATATTGGCGCAGAGATATTCCGCTGGGAGATCGCCACAGTCATTGCATGTTCCATCATTGGTGTGAACGCCTTCGACCAGCCGAACGTGGAATCGAGCAAGAAGATCACCAAGGCGAAGATTGCCGAATACCAGAAGAAAGGCAAATTGCGTGAGGGCAAACCTGCATGGAAGAAAGACGGCGTGACGGTATTTGCTCCGACCCCTGTAACAGGCGCGTCGCTGAAAGCGGTGTTGAACGGATTTTTGAAGAAGGCGAAACAGGGCGGCTACGTTGCCATCAATGCCTACCTGCCGCGCAACGCCGAAAATATTGACGCGTTGCAAAAATTGCGCGTCGCCATCCGTGCAAAGACTGGCAATGCAGTCACCGCTGGTTTTGGTCCGCGCTTCCAACATTCCACCGGTCAATTTCACAAGGGCGGACCGAAGAACGCGTTGTTTTTGGTGATTACGGCTGAGCCCGAAAAAGACTTCGTCATCCCGACACAAGGTCTGACTTTCGACACACTCATCCGCGCGCAGGCGCTGGGCGATTACGACGCGCTGATCGAGGCGGGAAGGAAGGCGCTGCGCGTTCACCTTCCGTCCGCGGCGGATCTAAAGAGGGTGGTGGAGGCGCTGGAAGCGTAAACCGGAGAATGACTCATGCACGCGTCCTGGGGCGGGACGAAAGAGTCGAACTGCCCGAATCGCTTTTGTCTTCTGTTGGATTCGCCGGCCTCGATTCGTGGATGTTCTTCACACAAAAGGTATATGGTTTTCCCGTGCATCGGATCGTCTCGGAATCGGATGCGGGGATTGACGGCTGGCTGGCGTTTGTCCACGTGAGGCACCCGATCTTTGGGAATTACCTCGCCACGTCGCCGTTCGGTTCGTATGGCGGATTTGGGTATGCCTCCACCGCTGTCCGTGACGCGTTATTGGAGAAGGCTCGGGAGTTGGCGAAGGATCTGGGCGTGGAGCATGTCAACGTCCGGTTCGAGGCGGGGGAGGAGGCTCCGCCGGATGGCTGGATCCAAGATCCAAATTATTCGACGTTCTTCGTGGATTTGTCCTCGAATACGGATGAACTCCTGCGTTCGTTCAGTTCGGATCATCGCAACCACGTTCGCAAGTCCCTGAAAAAGGGATTTGCGATTCGTTTCGGTCACCTCGAATTGCTGGACGATGCCTACGAAACGCTGGTGCGCAGTATGCACGAACTCGGCTCGCCGTATCACAGCAGGAATTATTTGCGCGCCATGGCGGAGGCGCTGGGCAACGCGCTGGAATTTGCGGTGATGTATTCCGCGGGCGGCGAACCGGTGGGCGCGGGCGCCTTCATCCTGCACGGGGACGCTGCCACGAACCTGCACGCGAACATCCTGCGGAAGTTCCGCCCGGATTACGCAGGCGAGTTTTTGTACTGGTCTGCGATCGAACGGTATTGCGCAAAGGGATTCAGGACGTTCGATCTCGGGCGCAGTTTGAACGGTTCGGGGAACGAGGTTTTCAAGTTGAAATGGAAACCGCGCAGGCAGACGCTTGCTTACTGGTATCATCTTCCCAAAGGCGGACCCCTGCCCGAGTTGAACCAGAAAAGCCCGAAGTTTCAACTTGCCATCCGGGTCTGGAGGTTGCTCCCCTCGGTCGTCGTGCGAACGTTGGGTCCCAGCCTGATTCGCGGGATTGTGTGAGAGCGTCGAAACCATGATTCGAGTTGTCAAACTGGACGAGACGTTGTATGAAGGATACGCCTCCTATCTTGCCGGGCGGGCGGACGCGCGCTTTGGTCACGACCTTGCCTGGGGAAACGTCCTGCGCGCGACCTATGGCGTGGAGATCGAACATCTGGTCGCGTTGGAGGGCGGGAGGGTGGTAGGGGTCTGTCCGTTGTTTTTGTGCAAGCCTTTGTTTGGCGGCGCGCATTACGTGACCAATCCGTTTCCCACGTATTGCGGTCCGCTTTGCGAGTCGCCAGAGGCGTTGAACGCGTTGTTGAAGACGATCGCGGAGAAAACCTCCAGCGTGGATCATGCCGAGGTGTTGACGCCAACCCCTCTGTTAAATGCCGAGGCGAAATATCTCCCGTTTTGGGAGGGACTGGATTACACCTTCGTTCTCGACCTGCGACAAGGCATCGAGGCGATCCGCAAAAACCTGCGGACGAACTTCAAGAGGATCCTGACCAGGTCGGCGAAGTTGCAGGGCATGGATATTGTCACCAATCTGGACGGGAATCTGGTGGACGAGTTTTACCACTCATACGTCCGCATCTATGGACACAAGCACGGCTTCATCCCGCACGTCAAGGCGCTGTTCAGGAACATCTTTGCAGAGTTTCCAAAGGGCGACGCCCGCTTGTATATGGCGCGGGTCAACGGGAAATACGTCGGCGGGATTTTCACCTTTTGGGCACACAACGAGGTGTATTACGCGTGGTCTGCGGTGGAGCCGGACGGCGAGTACCAGCCCGCGCACAGCGTCATCTGGCGGATCATCCAGGACGCCGCCGCGGAGGGGTATGATCGGTTCAACATGGGCGAGGCGCCGAAGGTGCACGAGACTCTGATCCGCTTCAAGCAGGGATGGGGGACCGGGGTGCTCGAACCGAGCCGCTACTTCATCCCCGGCAGGACGCGCGAGCCTTCGCCGCGCCTCTTCGACCGGGTTTCCTGGGCAAAGAGGATCATCGCCAGCCTGCCTTCGGGTGTGATCACCACGTTCCTCTCGCCCGCCATTCGATACTTTTTGTAAAGGAATAGAATATGTCCGTTCTCGATATCGTAAACCTTGAAAACTTCAGGAAGGTTTTCCGCAACATCCGCAAGGTGGGGCTGCTGACGACGATCCGTTACATCGTCTCGGACCTGCTCTTCGACATGAAATACAGGATCGACACCATCAACACCGAACAACTCGAAAATCTCGACATCGACTCCCCGAACAAGCAATACGGCGTCTACTACGAAGGGACGAACGCCTACATCTTCAAGAAGACCTTTTCTTCGTTCAAGGTGGATGCGGCGAACAGTTGCTTCGTTGACTTTGGGAGTGGCAAGGGCAAGGCGATGTTCATGGCGGCGGAGCGCGGATTCCGCAAGGTCATCGGCGTGGAGTTTTCGAGGGAACTGGTCGAGACCTGCCGTAGGAACCTCGAGATCTTCAAGCAGAAGTCGAAAAGCAAAACCGAGTTCGAGATCATCCATGGCGACGCTTCGCAATACGAAATCCCCGCCGAAGCCAACCTGTTGTTCTTCTCCAATCCCTTCAACGAAACGCTCACGACCAAAGTGATCGAAAACATTCTGCGCTCCCACAACAAAGCCCCGCGTGAGATCTGGGTCATCCACTTGTACCCGCAGGGCAACATGGCGTTCGCCAGGCACCCGCGCTTCCAACTCGAACACGAGTCGCGCGACGGTTTCATCTTCCGCCTGAAGCCGGGCGCATAAACTGAATGGATACCGCCTCGTTCTCCTCCCGCGCCTGGAACTTCCTCAAAAAACCTGCCGTCTCGCTCGCGCTGCGCGTGGCGGTCAGTGGGCTGCTTTTGGCGTATCTCATCCGGTTGTCCGCATTCAACGAGATCGCGCGCGCCTTCAGCCGCATCAATCCCATCTACCTGCTCGCGTTCTTCCTGCTCTATTTTTTATCCGTCAGCCTGCAATCCCTGCGCTGGAAACTCCTCCTGCGGGCATGGGATATTTCGCAGCGCTTCGTCACCCTCTTCCGCTGGATCATGGCGGGACTGTTCTTCAACAACTTCCTGCCGGGCAGCCTGGGCGGGGACGCCTACCGACTGTACGCCGGCGGACGCGATACCGGCAAAGTGGAGGACGTTGCCGCCACGATCTTCTTCGAACGCGTCCTCAGTTACGGTTCACTCGTGACTTTGGGCTTGGGCGCGCTTTCAATGCGCTTCGACCTCCGCTCGGACTGGCTGTTCTGGCTGTTGCTCGGCGGCGTGTTCCTGGTTTTCGCGGGGATCATGGCTGTCTCGACACTGCCCGCGTTCGGCAGGTGGATGGAGGCGTTCGTCGGGCGGTTCCCCTTTGCGGCGCAGCTGCGTTTGAAGGACTGGGTGCATAGTTTCCGCTTCAAAGTGCGTCACCCCGGCATGTTGGCTGGCGTGTTTCTTTTCTCTTTCCTCATTCAGTTCGCGGACGTGTTCGCCTTCCGCCTGATTGCCGCTGCCATCCAATTACACGTTGGACTTGCCGACCTGCTCCTCTTCGTTCCCTTGCTGTACCTGGCGATCCTTCTGCCCTTATCGGTCAACGGCATCGGCGTGCGGGAGAGTGTGTTCGTCATCTTCGCTTCCACCTGGGGCATCAGTTCTGCGGATGCGGTCGCCTTCTCCCTGACCGTGTTCGCGCTCAACCTCGCCGGGAGTCTGGTCGGCGGACTCATCTACTGGTTCGACCGCTCGAGCCGGGACAATGCCGCCGCCGCGTAGACGAGATTTTATCTTCTGTGTGGGGGCGAAGCGGGTCGTTACAACTTGAGTTTTTTCTACCGTACATTTTGCTCGAACACCAGACCAAAGGTTTTTCCGGCAAACCCAGGCGCAAAATCTGCTCGAGTGCTGGCTTGGACCGTGTTCTTATCCAGAGAAGGAAACCTTTAGAAAGTGTCTGAAAACCCTGCCAGATGTCATTTCGACGAGCCCTTCGGCACGGCTTCGCCGCTCAGGGTAAACTCCGCGAGGAGAAATCCTGGCTCGGTGGGCAAAGGATTTCTCGCTGGCGCTCGAAATGACAATGCCGGGTACACACCAGCCTC
>JABWAU010000110.1 GCA_013360875.1 Anaerolineales bacterium
GCAAATCCTCAGACTGTTGAACGATCTGGGAGTCCAAACGAAACATCAGGATTACATCTTTTACGTCTATGAAAACCCGATATAGCCGTGGCATGAAGGCGACAACTGAACATGTTTCTTGACGGCTTTACAAATAAATAAAGGCATCTCCTGTGAAAACCTTTTATCAAATCCTCGCCAACACCCTGCTCGCCAACGTCACCAACATGACCGTCTGGTTTGCGCTGATCTTCTTTATCTACCTCGAAACGCGGTCGGTCACGGCGACCTCCATCGTTTCGGGAATCTATCTGGTCGCTGTGGCGGTCTCGGGTATCTGGTTCGGCAGTCTCGTGGATCACAACAGGAAAAAGAATGTCATGATCCTTTCGGGTCTTGTTTCGCTGGTCATTTATTCGATTGGATTCGTGGTGTATCTGACCGTCCCCGCCGAAACGTGGAAGGATGCCGCAAGCCTCACGTTGTGGACCTTCGTCCCGCTTCTGCTCCTCGGAGTGATCGCGGGTAACCTGCGCAGCATCGCCCTCCCGACGCTGGTCACGATTCTCATCCCGGAAGATTCGCGTGACAAAGCAAACGGTCTCGTCGGCACGACGACGGGTATCGTCTTCCTCATCACCTCCGCCATCAGCGGATTCCTTGTCGCACATTCGGGCATGTATCTCGTCCTGATCCTTGCGATGATCGTAATGGCACTTTCGATTGCGCATCTCTTCGTCACGGACATTCCAGAAAAAGAGATCGTCCATCTCGAAGGTCAGCCTCCCAAAGTGGATCTGCGCGGCACGTTCGCGGTGGTCGCCGCCATTCCTGGCTTGATTGCCCTCATCTTCTTCAGCACCTTCAACAACTTTTTGGGCGGCGTCTTCATGGGCTTGATGGATGCCTATGGGCTGTCGCTGGTTTCGGTTCAGGTGTGGGGCGTGTTGTGGGCGTTCCTCAGCTGCGGCTTCATCGTCGGCGGTCTCTTCATTTCAAGATACGGCTTGGGCAAAAATCCGCTCTTTACCATGTTCGCCGCCAACATCGTCATCTGGATCATCTCCAGCGTCTTCACCATCCAGCCGTCCATTGTACTGCTGAGCATCGGCATGTTCATCTACATCAGCGTTATCCCATTCATCGAAGCGGCGGAACATACCATCATCCAGAAAGTCGTCCCGCTCGAAAGGCAGGGACGTGTCTTCGGCTTTGCCCAAAGCGTGGAGATGTCCGCCTCGCCTCTGACGACCTTTATGATTGGTCCCGTTACCGAACTTTTCTTCATCCCCTTCATGACGACGGGTGCGGGCGTCGAACTGATCGGCGGCTGGTTCGGCACGGGCGCGGACCGCGGCATCGCCCTCGTTTTCACATTGACGGGTATCATTGGCTTGATCGTCACCTTGATTGCGATGAACACGAAGTATTACAGCCTGCTTTCGAAACGGTATCTGGCGGGCGAACAAGCGCCTCTGCCGCTCGAAGGTGAACCGGCATGAAAAGAGAGTCTCAAAGCGAAAGCGACCTCCCCAAACTCGCCGCGCCTGCCCAACGCGCGCTCGCAAGGGCTGGCATTACCAAACTCGAGCAGTTGACGCGCCTCACCGAAGCCGAACTCCTGCAACTACACGGGATGGGGAAAAACGCAATCAACATTTTGCGCGGGGCGCTTTCTGCACTTGGATTGTCGTTTCGCAAAGGAAAGGACGGCGGCATGAACAAAACCATCCGCAAACACCTGGATAACATCCGCTCGGAGGATGGGCAGTTGCAAAACCAGGCTTATTACTTCCTCATGGAGCAGACCGAAAAGCCTGTGGACTGGGCGTACGAGGCATGGGATGAACTGGTCAAAGGGTTGACGCACAAGGACAACCACGTGCGCGCCATTTCAGCGCAATTACTCGCCAATCTCGGCAAGAGCGACCCGAAGGGCAGGATGTTCAAGGACTTCGACAAACTGCTCGCCGTAACGAAGGATGAGAAGTTCGTCACTGCGCGGCATTGTCTCCAGTCCATTTGGAAAGTTGGTTTGGGCGGAAAGAACGTGCAGCAGTTGATGGTGAGGGGATTGGAAAAACGATACAGAGAATGCGTCAACGAAAAGAACGGCACGCTGATCCGCTACGACATTATCGTAGGCTTGCGTAATCTGTATGAGGCAACAACGTCCAGCGAAATCAAAGAAAAGGCGTTGGAATTGATCGAGTTGGAAAAGGATTTGAAGTATAAGAAGAAATATGCAAGAGGTTGGAAGAAATGAAAATCCACCTCGTGGACGGCACGTACGAACTCTTCCGCAATTTTTATGGCGCGCCGCCGAAAAAGGCGCCCGACGGACGCGAAGTCGGCGCGACGCTCGGACTTCTCCGAAGCATGCTCCTGCTGCTCTCCGACCCCGAAGTGACCCACGTCGGTGTGGCGTTCGATCACGTGGTCGAGTCGTTTCGCAACAAGATGTATGCGGGATATAAAACCGGCGGAGGCGTGGACCCGGACCTGCTGGCTCAGTTTCCGCTGGCGGAGGAAGCGATCTCTGCGCTGGGGCTGGCGGTCTGGTCCATGGTCGAATTTGAGGCGGATGATGCGTTGGCGACAGCCGCCGCGCGATTCAAAAACGAAAAATCCGTCAAGCAGGTTGTCATTTGCTCGCCCGATAAAGACCTGGTGCAACTGGTGGAGGGAAAACGGGTCGTGTGCTGGGACCGCCGCCGCGAGATCGTCATTGACGAAAAAGGTGTGATCGAAAAATTCGGCGTGAAGCCGGAATCAATCCCAGATTACCTTGCGCTCGTTGGCGACTCGGCGGACGGCTACCCGGGGATTCAAGGCTGGGGAGCGAAATCCACGGCGGCGGCGCTGGCAAAGTTCAAGCATATCGAGTCGATTCCCAAAGACCCGAAGAAACTGCCGTTCAGTTTGGGACGCGCAACGACACTGGTCGAAAACCTGCATAGGAATTATGACGATGCGTTGCTGTTCAAGAAGTTATCCACCCTGCGCAAGGACGTTCCGCTGAAGGAAAATCTCAACGATTTGGAGTGGAAGGGCGCGTATCCGCGCTTGAAGAAGTTATGCAAAGAGTTGGGAGATGATCGGATACCCGAGCGGATCTCACTCTGGCGGTAAAATATCCCCCATGTCCTTCCTTGATTCCTTCGTCGAAAACGTCCGCAAATATCCCGATAAAGTTGCGCTGGAATTTCTCGACCCTCCGCTTCAACGCCTCACTTATGCGGAGTTGGAAGAGCAGGTCAACCGCACGGCGAGGTATTTGCAAAGCCGGGGGGTGCAACGCGGCGACCGCGTCGCTTTGCAACTTTCCAAATGTATCGAGTTCATTCTGCTGCATCTGGCAACCGTGCGGCTCGGAGCCATTTCCCTGCCGCTCAATCTCGCTTACCCGCCCGATGAGTTGAAATACTTCCTCGAAGACTCCGCGGCAAAACTTTTTTTCGCGCTCGAAACCTCCAAAGAGAAGATTCAGCCCAATCTTTCCCAACTTCCCGAATTGAAGGAATGTGTTTTCTTGAACCCTTCCAGTCCGGAGGAGTTCGATTCTTTAATTGCCGGTTCTCAGACGCCCTCGGTTGGCGCGCCGGGCTATTCGATTGCCAGTGATTTCAATGACACCGCCGTCATCATCTACACCTCCGGCACCACCGGCAGGCCCAAAGGCGCGGAAATCACGCACGGCAACCTCGCCTCGAATCTCCAGTCTCTGCACGAGGCATGGGGGTGGACTCCCGACGACGTTCTCCTCCACGTCCTGCCCATCTTCCACGTACACGGGTTGTTCGTTGCCTTGCACGGCGCCTTGCGCGCGGGCGCGACCACGCTCCTCATGCGCGAGTTCGACGCGCAAAGAACTCTCGACTTTCTTTCCAGCGGACGTTGCACGGTCTTTATGGCGGTTCCCACAATTCACAAACGATTGCTCGACCTCCCGAATGCGAATCAATTCGATCTCTCGCGCGTGCGGCTCATCACTTCGGGTTCGGATCGCCTGCCAGATGAAACCTTCAAGGGCTTTCAGCAAACGTTTGGCTATACATTACTCGAACGCTACGGCATGACCGAGACGGGAATGAATTGTTCCAATCCGTTGAACGGTGAAAGGCGAATTGGATCGGTCGGTTTGCCTTTGCCTGGCGTGGATGTGAGAATTGTCAACGCGGAAACCCGCGCGGTTTTACCGGTTGGTGAAATAGGGGAGGTGGAGATTCGCGGACCGAACGTGTTCAAAGGTTATTGGAGACAACCCGAAAAGACTGCCGAATCATTCTCGCCCGACGGCTGGTTCAAGACCGGAGACCTGGGCTACCTCGAACCCGACGGCTACGTCACGTTATGCGGGCGCTCCAAAGACCTCATCATCAGCGGCGGACTCAACGTCTATCCGCCCGAAGTGGAACGCGTGCTCGTCGAACATGCGGCGGTGAGCGCCTGCGCGGTGATCGGCTGTCCCGACGCGGAGTGGGGGGAAAAGGTCACAGCGGTGGTGACGCTCACAGAGGGCGCATCAGTTTCCGGGGAGGAACTGATCCGTTTTTGTCGCGAGCGTCTCGCACCGTATAAGAGTCCGAAATCCATCGTCTTCAGAGAAAGCCTGCCGCGCAACGCGATGGGGAAGATCCAAAAAGCGCAATTGCGAAACGAGGTCTGTCAGCCTGGTTGCTGAACGATTTTCAGGCGGCAAGCGCGCTCCCGCCGAAATGGTAAAATCCATCCATGCTCCCCCTTACCCGGGTCGAACAATTCACCCGCAGGCATTTGCGGCATAACGTCATCGTCAATCTTGCCGATGGCGGTTTTTTTGGTTTGGCGCTTGGGTTTGCGTCGTTTGGGACGATCCTGCCGCTCTTCGTCGCCTCGATGACCGATTCAGCGACGTTGATCGGACTCGTCCCCGCCATTCACGCGGCGGGATGGCTGTTGCCGCAACTCTTCACCGCCAATTACATCGCGCGCCTGCGCCGCTACAAACGAACCGTTTTGCTGATGACCATCCATGAACGCATCCCGTTTCTGGGGTTTGCCATCGTCGCACTGCTCCTTCCCCGCATCGGACCGCAGGCGGGACTGCTCATCACCTTCCTGTTGCTCACCTGGCAGGGACTGGGCGGCGGCTTCACCGCCAACGCCTGGACCAGCATGATTTCCAAGATCATGCCGCCCGAATACCGCGGCACGTTCTTTGGCACGCAGGCGGCGGTAGCGAATCTCTTCATCAGCGTGGCGGCGGTCGGCGCAGGCTATCTGTTGGACTGGTACAACGCACCGCTCAACTTCATGTACTGCTTCCTGATTGCCACGCTCTTCTTCACCATCTCCTGGTTTGCGCTGGCGCTGACGCGCGAACCGACCGATTACGACAAAGTCATCGAAGAAAAACCCTCCCCCTTCTGGCAGGGAGCCGCCAGAATTTTGAAGGGCAACTCCAACTTCCGCTGGTTCCTCGCGGCGCGCTTCCTCTCCCAATTCGCCACCATGGGCTTCTCGTTCTACATCATCTACGCCCTGCGGCGTTTCAACGCCGATGCGGTTGTCCTGGGCTATCTCACCGCCACCCTCACCATCACCCAGACCGCCGCAAACGTGGGCATGGGCTGGCTGGGCGACCGGTTCGGTCACCGCGCCATGCTCATCCTCGGCGCGGCAGCGGCAATGCTCAGTTCACTGCTTGCCTGGTTCGCGCAGTCGCTTGCCTGGTTCTTCCCCGTTTTCGTCCTCGCGGCGCTTGCCAACGTCTCCATCTGGACGAACGGCATGACCATGTCCACCACCTTCAGCAATGAAACGGAACGTCCCTTCTACATCGGTCTCGCACAAACGCTCACCGCCCCTGCCACCATGCTTGCCCCCCTGCTCGGCGGCTGGATCGCCGACACGCTAGGATTTACGTCCACCTTTGGGCTTTCAGCGCTTCTGTCTGCGGCAATGGTGGCGATATTATTTTTCCTCGTCAAAGACCCGCGTAATATCCCGACCAAAGACCGCCAAGCATAGACCGCTTCACCGCCCGCCGTCTATCGTCCACCGTCATATCAAGGAGCAACCATGACCCTCATTCAAGAAAAAGCGCAACAAGCCATCGCCATCCTCAAAGAACTGGAAATTGACGTGTGGCTCACCTTCGTCCGCGAAACGAGCGGTGTGCGCGACCCCGTCCTCGACCTGCTCATCGGTCCCAACGACCTGACCTGGCAATCGGCGCTCATCTTCACCCGTCACGGCGACCGTATCGCCATCGTCGGCAACCTCGAAAAGGACGCCGTTGCCCGCCTCGGCATCTTCGACGACATTCTTGGATACGACAACGCCATCAGCAACCTTCTGCGGACGACCCTCGCCCGCCTCAACCCCGACCGAATAGCCGTCAACACATCCCAAAACAACGTCCACGCTGACGGCTTGACTCACGCCATGTACGAAATCCTGCGCGGCTACCTCGCAGATACGCCCTACGCCGAGCGCCTCGTCAGCGCTGAACCCGTCATCAACGCCCTGCGCGGCCGCAAGACCCCCGAAGAACTTGCCCGCATCCGCCGCGCCATCGAAATCACCGACGAGATTTACCAAAAGACATTTGCCTTCCTCAAAGTCGGCATGACTGAAATCGAAGTTGGCGCATACATGCAAAAACTCGCAAGAGAATACGGCGTTGGGCTGGCGTGGTCGGCGGAGAATTGCCCGGCTGTCAACTCAGGTCCGGGCTCCCCCATCGGGCATAGCGGACCGACCGACATCAAGGTCGAGCGCGGACACATCCTTCACTTCGACTTTGGAGTAAAGTACGAGGGCTATTGCTCCGACATTCAACGCGTTGGTTACGTGCTGCGTGAGGGAGAAACCGAAGCGCCCCCCGAAGTTCAGCGCGGATTTATCACCATCCGCACTGCCATTGAAAAAGCACGCGCAGCGATGAAAGCGGGCGCAACAGGCAACTCGATTGACACCATTGCGCGCGAGGTCATCACCGATGCGGGTTACCCCGAATATCCCTACGCCCTCGGTCACCAGATGGGACGCGTCGCGCACGACGGCGGCGCATTGCTGGGTCCACTGTGGGAGAAGTACGGCGACGCGCCAAAGCAGAGGCTGGAAATCGGTCAGGTCTTTACGATCGAACCCGGGCTGGCAGTGGCAGGCTATGGCTACATCGGTTTGGAAGAGGATGTGGTCATCACTGAGAACGGGGCGGAATACTTCACCGCGCCGCAGAGGGAGATTGTGCTGATTAAATAATTCGAGCGCCGACGATGGGCGGCGGTCTGCGGTCAGCCGTCCATCGTCTGATCATAAACGGGGGAAATGCCGCGGGGAGATAAAAGTCATTGAATCAGAAACAGGCGTCGGCGAAAGAGGAGGCGGATTGTCCCCTTCGCCGTGTGTCTTCCATCACTGGCTTGTCTTATAATGCCTCACTATACTCGTCTGCGTGAGGTGAATCCATGTCCAACGAAGACCCCAGAATTCTCGAACTGCGCAGGATGCGCGCGAAGGCGCTGGAAGGCGGCGGCGCGGAACGGGTGGCAAAGCAAAAAGCCAAAGGCAAGTTGACCGCGCGCGAGCGCATCGAATTGTTGCTTGACCCCGGCACGTTCAACGAAATCGAGCCGTTCATCACGCACCAGGGCGACGAGATGGGCTTACTGAAAGAGAAGTTCTACGGCGACGGCGTGATTACGGGCTACGGGCAGATTGACGGGCGGACAGTTTATTTATATTCGCAAGATTTTACAATTTACGGCGGCACACTGAGCGAGATGCAGTCGCGCAAAATCTGCCGCGTGATGGACCTGGCGGTGCGCAACGGCGTGCCATTCATCGCGTTGATCGACTCGGGCGGGGCGCGCATTCAAGAAGGCGTGCGTTCGATGGGCGGCTATGCCGAAATCTTCCGCCGCAACGCGCAATACTCCGGCGTCGTGCCACAAATCAGCGTTATGCTTGGTCCCTGCGCCGGCGGCGCGGCATACTCCCCCGCCCTCACCGACCTGGTCATCATGGTGGAAAAACAATCGTTCATGTTCCTCACGGGTCCCGAGGTCATCAAAGCCGTGACGGGCGAAGTCATTGACGCCGAAACGCTGGGCGGCGCCAACGTACACATGTCCATCAGCGGCGTGGCGCATTTGAGCGTGCAGAGCGAACGCGAAGCGCTGCAAATGGCGCGACACTTCCTTTCTTACCTGCCCTCCAACAATGTGGAAAATCCGCCGTTTGTCAAATCGGACGATGACCCGCTGCGCATGGACGAATCGCTCAACAGCATCATTCCACTCGACCCTGCCGAGCCGTACGTCATGCATCAGGTCATCGAAAAAATCATTGACAAAGGCACGTTCCTCGAAATTCAACCCGATTGGGCGCGCAACGCCATCGTAGGGCTGGCGCGCATCGGCGGGCACAGCGTGGGCATCGTGGCGCAGGAACCTGCCATCATGGCAGGCGTGATTGACATTGACGCAGCAGATAAGATGACCCGCTTCGTGCGCATGTGCGATTGCTTCAACATCCCGCTCGTAACCTTCGTCGATTCGCCCGGCTTCCTGCCTGGCATTGCGCAGGAACACGGCGGCATCATCCGTCACGGCGCGAAACTGCTCTACGCCTACTCCGAAGCCACTGTCCCCAAAATCTGCATCATCACCCGCAAGGCATACGGCGGCGCATACGTAGTCATGTCCAGCAAGTACCTCGGCACCGACGTGACCTATGCCTGGCCCAGCGCCGAAATCGCCGTGCTGGGGGCGGAAGGCGCGGCAAACATTCTCTTCAAGAAGGAAATCGAATCGGCTGCCGACCCCGCCGCGGAACGCAAACGCCTCGCCGACGAGTACCGCGCCAAATTCAACAACCCCTATTACGCCGCATCCACCGGCTATGTGGATGACATCATCGAGCCGCGCGAGTCGCGCCCGAAGATTATCGCCGCGCTCTCGGCTTTGCGCGACAAATACGCCCCCGCGCCGCCGCGCAAACATGGGAACATACCGGTATGACAGCCAATCTGCTCCTCGCCCTTCAAATCACCCTCATCGGCATGGGACTCGTCTTCGGCGCAATTATTTTGCTCTGGGGAATGATGACCCTGCTGACGAAATTAACCGCCGACAAAGACTCCGCTTCGGACTCACCCAAACCTGTCTCTGCTTCGGAAACCGAGACCCTCGCCCGAGCCGCGGCGGTAGCGGTGGCGCTGGCAATGGCAGAACAGCAACTCTCCTCCGCGCACCCGCTCAAAGACCCGCCCACGGCAATCGTCAGCGCGTGGCAGTTGGGAATGCGGACAAGACAGATGGCGCAAAAAGGATACAGACTCTCGAGGTAATAATCGTATGGCGCGTAGTTGGCGTTCTCTAACGCCAACACGGAGTATAGACATGAAATACAACGTCACCATTCAAGATAAATCCTACGTCGTCGAAATCGAAGACATCAACGCGCGTCCCGTCATTGCCTATGTGGAGGGGATACGCGTGGAGGTGATTCCAGACACGAATCCGCTTGGGGTGGAGGGCGAAAGGCACGAGGTCCAGAAAGAGGCGAAGGAGGTGCATTCAATTGACCTGCGCTCTGCAGTGTCTAACCCAAACGAGTTGATCGCACCCCTGCCTGGGACGGTGGTCGAGGTCTTCGTCAGGGCAGGCGATGTCATCGAGGCGGGGCAGGTGGTGGTCGTCATCGAGGCGATGAAGATGAAGAACAGCATCCGCTCGACGCGGGCAGGGAAGATTGCCGAGGTGTGCGTCGGCGCGGGGGATACAGTGGCGCACAAACAGCCGCTGGTGAGGTTCGAGGCATGAACGTGTACGCATACAAGTAAACAGGTTGCATATGGATTTTCAATCGTTAATACCAGAACTGGCGAAGGGCTTGCTGCATTTCACATGGGGGAACGGCGTGATGATCCTTGCCGCGCTGGCGCTGATTTACCTTGCCGTGTTCAAAGAAATCGAACCTGTGCTGCTGCTGCCGATTGGCTTTGGCTGTCTGCTGGCGAACATCCCGCTCGCAGGCATGACCGCCGCCGAGGGCATGCTGGGCGTTCTCTACGAGGCGGGCATCAAAACAGAACTGTTCCCCCTGCTGATTTTCATCGGCGTAGGCGCAATGATTGACTTCAGCCCGCTGCTCGCCCAGCCGCGCATGGCGCTGCTCGGCGCAGCGGGACAGTTCGGCATCTTCGGCACGCTGATGCTGGCAATTGCGCTGGGTTTTCCGTTGAATCAAGCCGCATCCATTGGCGTTATCGGCGCAATTGACGGACCGACTTCGATTTTCGTGGCAACCAAACTCGCCCCCGAACTGCTTGCGCCGATTGCGGTGGCGGCATACTCGTACATGAGCCTGATTCCCATCATCCAGCCGCCGCTAATGCGGCTGCTCACGACAAAACGCGAACGGCTCGTGCAAATGGAATACGCGCCGAAACCAATTTCGAAACGGACGCTGATTCTCTTCCCCATTGTGCTGACGCTGACAGTTGGTCTGCTCGTTCCCGAAGCGACACCGCTCATCTCGATGCTCATGCTTGGAAATCTCCTGAAGGTTTCGGGCGTGGTGGAGCGCTTGAGCAAGGCGGCGCAAAACGAGATCATCAACATCGCTACCCTGTTTCTCGGTCTTGCCATCGGCGCGACGATGACCGCCAAGGATTTTCTCAATTTCGACACAGGCAAAATCATGCTGCTGGGGCTGATTGCCTTCGCGCTGGATACGGTGGCGGGGCTGCTCTTTGGCAAATTGATGTGTGTGCTGAGCGGCTACAAGGTCAATCCGCTCATCGGCGCGGCGGGAATTTCCGCGTTTCCGATGGCGGGGCGTCTCGCCGCCAAGACCGCCAACGACGAAAACCCGCACAACTTCATCCTCATGCACGCCATGGGCGCAAACACGGCCGGACAGTTGGGGTCGGTCATTGCAGGCGGGGTGCTGCTGGCAATTGTGAGCAAGTTGATATGACTGACAAAGTGTTTCTTAAGCGCAATTCACCACAGAAAACACAGATGAAACGATAAAAACATTTTCACCGCTGTTATCATCGAGAATCTGTGTTTATTCTATTCATCTATGGTTGCAAGATGAGTTAAGAAACACTCCCTCACGCCTTTACGAAATAACTTTCTTCCACCCCCTGCCAGGTTTCCTCGGGCAACTTCATATACTTCGTCAACAGCGGATGGATGCGCGCCATCTCCTCGTATATTCTCTGCGCCACGCGGCGGATGGAAAAATGCGCGTTCGCCGCGCTGCGCAACTGACAGAACGCATACGCCTCGCGCAAGTTGAACTGCGCCAGCACGCGGCGGTTGTAGCCGTTGGGGACGACATACTGCGCAACGCTTGGACTGAACTCATACAACTTCTCAAACATTTGCGCCGCCGCCTCCATCGCCGCCTCATACTGCGACCTGAAACCTGCTTCTTCGAAAAGTAACGGGGTTGCATACCCAAGCCGCGTCGTCAGCCTTTGCGGCGTCTGCGTCATCATGCGATGACGTTTGAACTCGGCATACGCGCCCTGATCCATGACGAGGTCGAATGTATAGGTGGAATATTCCAATTCGCGGAGCGGGACGTCGTATCTGCCCAATCTTCCCAACAGGGATTCGGCAAGTTTCGTTTTTGCATCTTCACTCGAAGATCCGACATACGACAAAGCATCCGCATAGGACATTTCGCCAAACCGATACAACGTCGCAGCCAACACTTTCTTTTCGCCGTCTTTATCGTAATCAATCAAACTACACCAATCCCCACTTTCCACTTTCCACTCTCCACTCTCCAATTCTCCAATCCGCCGCGCTGAGCCTGTCGAAGTGTCTAATTCTCCAATTTCTTTACACGTCTCCACCAAATAAGGAACGGCATCCGCATATTTGACAAGCGTGGGAGTTTCTCCCTTTGCCACTTCCTTCATCTTCTCCCCGATCTCGCGTACCTCCGCCAGTTCGTGCGAAAGCATCTTGCGGATGGTGTTCTCGATGACGCGGGCGTTGGCGGTCATGCCGACGTTTGCCAGCGACGCGGCAGGCAGGAGGAAACGGCACACGTCCACGTACTTCGAGCGGATGCGGCGGTCCCAGGCTTCGTCCTTTTCGTTTTCGCGGCGCGGGAACCGCTCGAAGATGAGAGTCCGCACCGGGTCCAATGATTCAGCATAGGCGTCGAAAAGGAGGCGGATGGTGTCCACGTATTCGGCGCGGAGGGGATGCGAATCCAGTTCGGGCGGAATCGTGAAATCGTCCGGTCCCCATTTTTGATAACGAGTTGACTTTTCGGTGTAGGAGGCAAGCCGGTTCGACTCGATGCTTTCGATGGCGAGGCGCGAGACGTTCTCGAAGGCGATGTGCAAAATCGCGTGTTCCGCCACCGAAGCGTGACCGTATCCCACCACCCACTTCTCGTGGAACTGCGCGGATTTTTCGTCGCTGAGTTCGGCGGCTATATCACGGAACGATTCGGGCGAGCGCGAGGTCTTGGCAAAGGCAACGGCTATGGTCTCCGGGCTGAGCGCGCGCGGGGAAAGCAAATAGATGTCACGTTCAGGCATGGGGGCTCCTCTGGAAATCGGGCAGATTATACCCGTCACAGGTGTTTCGTAACAATGAAAAGGGCGACCCGCAGGTCGCCCAAAGGTTATCAGGGTGCGCCGATGTTTTGAGGGAAATCCGGCACGTCGGGTTTGGTCAGTTTATTCAGTTCGTTCAGGGCGCGCAGACCGCCAAACAAGCCGAACAGGAACAGGGCATGGAATGCCAGCCCCAGCCATTCCTGAAAAACCAGCATGAGGAGAGCATCCAGGGAATACAGGACGATGCCCGTGATGAACGCCCAGCGCTTCCCCCGGTTTCCGAAGAGGCCGAACAACGCGAATATTCCCGCGATGAAGATGCTGATGGCGAGACCGATGACCTTCACAACGAGCGAAGCCTCCGGGAGCGCCTCCGCCATCCCGATGAAAACGCCGTCCACAAGCAACGTTATCGCCAGGCCGACGACGAAATAACTGTTTCCGCCGAATTGGAGTACGAACGAATTGATCACCGAGAGCGCGGCGATCCAATAGAAATTGTTGGCGCCGTTTTTCATGCGGCGCGTCAATTCCGCGACCACCGCCTGCCTGTTTTGCGCCTCCACGGCGCGGTCGCCGCAGAAGCGCATGCGGAAGAACCCGCCGCCGTCGATCCTCGCCTTGAACTCGTCGTAGG
>JABWAU010000111.1 GCA_013360875.1 Anaerolineales bacterium
TGAACGGACTTTGTTCCGTTTTTTCACGGAGGCATCCGTGTCATCCGCGTGATCCGTGTACAAAAGGATTTTTTGTCAAGTGATAATGAGAAGACCATACTCTCATCCAGGAGTGACTAGATTCTGAATTTCCGTATCTCAAATGATTGACACATTCCGGAAAAAGGATCAGCGTTTTCGATCCAGCATCTCCTCCAGCCTCTTCTTCACTCCCTCCCACTCCGAATCAATGATGGAATAGAACACCGAATGGCGGATGCGCCCATCCGGCAGGATCATGTGATTCCTCAGCACGCCCTCCCTCACCGCGCCGATGCGCTCGATGGCTCTCTGCGAACGTTCGTTGAGCAGGTCGGTCTTCAATTGCACGCGGATACAGCCCAGCACCTCGAAGGCATGTGTCAACAGTAAATATTTACATTCGGTGTTCACAGCTGTACGTTGAAACTCCGTCCCATACCACGTGCCGCCGATCTCAAGACCCCTATCCTTCGGGACGATATTCAAATAACGCGTCGCTCCCGCCACGCGCCCCGAAGCAAGGTGGATCACGGCAAAAGGCAGGTCGGTGCCTCTTTTTCCGCGCGCCATGATGTCCAGAACCCAATTGCGCATGTCGGCTTCGGTTTGGATGTCGCCGTAGAGCATGAAGTTCCAAAAGTCCTGCCCCGAGCCGATCTCCGTCAAACCGGGGATGTGCGCCTCGCTCAACGGTTCGAGGCGGACGAATTTGCCGCTCAACACAACGGGTTTCACTTCCACGTGAGCCACTCCATTTCGGGCGTATCTTGCGTCGGGAGATAAGGCATCTTAGGACCTTCAACCCCAAGCAGTTCGCTCAAAGCGGCACGCATTGCCGTTCGATCGTCCCATAAAAATTCCCGCGCGCCGAAGCACATAGATTGTTCATGTCCCTTGCCGCAGGCAAGGACGATGTCGCCGGGACGCGCCAGCCGCAGCGCAAACCTGATCGCTTCGCCGCGGTCCGGGACGCGCCAGAACGTTTCGCCTTCGCGTCCACCTCGCGACTTTGTGCCTGCCGCCATGTCCTCGAGGATTCCCTCCAGCGATTCCGTGCGTGGGTCTTCGGCGGTCAGCACGGTAAGATCAGCCAACTCCGCAGAGGTCTCCGCCATTATGCGGCGTTTCTCCTTGTCGCGCAACCCCGCCGAACCAAAGACGGCGATGATTCTCCCCTCTCCTCCGACCCCTCTCTTTTTGGAGGAGGGGAGCATGGCGCGCACCGCTTCCAACGCCACTTTCAACGCGTTCGGGGTATGGGCGAAATCCACGATGGCGGTGAAGTCCTGTCCCATATCAATGCGTTCCATGCGTCCGGGGATGCCTTCGAGCGATGCAATTCCCCGCGCGGCTGTTCCGGGATGGATACCCAATCCATAGAAGGTCGCGGTCAACGCGGCGAGACAATTCGAGACGTTGTACGCGCCGACCAGATCGCTCGTCACCTTCACCTCGAATTCCCGGCTCTGCGCTGTAAAGCGGATTCCCGAGGGGCTGGATCGGACATTCACCGCGCGGACATTCGCATCCGGGCTCAGTCCGTAATTCACCTTGTTCGCCTTGATCAAGCCGTTCAGGAAGTCGAACGATTTGAAATCATCGCGGTTGATGACTCCCAAACGCGCATTCCCCTGCGGTTTGGGCAGCGTCCATTCGAGGCTTTCGAACAATCTCGCCTTCGCGGCGCGGTAGTTTTCGTAATTGCCGTGTTCGTCCAGATGCTCGTGCGTGATGTTGGTGACGACGCCGATGTCGAACTCGCAGGCGTCCACACGGCGCTGCGACCAGCCATGCGATGTGGTCTCAAGGACAACGTGTGTCAACCCGGCCTCCACCATTTTCGCGAGATAACGCTGGACGTCGTGCGCGTCCGGCGTGGTGACGTGGAAGCCGGTATCCAAAACTTCATTCCCGATCACCGCGTTGACGGTGGAGATCATGCCTGCCTTAAGTCCGGCCGTGAGCAGGATTTTGTGGATCAGGTTCGTTGTGGTGGTCTTGCCGTCGGTGCCGGTCACGCCGATCACTGTCAGATGGCGACCAGGCCAGTTGTAAAACGCGGCAGACAACCAGGTCAGAGCCTGACGCGTGTCTTCGAGTCGGATGTAAGGCGCGTTTCGCAAGTCGCCGATTTTCGTCACATCCCTTTCCCCCGCAACGGCAGCCGCGCCGTTATCCAGCGCCTGCCGGATGTAATCGTGACCGTCCGCGCTTCCGCCACGCAGGGCAACGAACAGGTCGCCGGGCTTCACCATGCGGCTGTCAATGGCAATGCCGCCGATTTCGACATCGGGAATGGAGGCAGGAATGGAGAAGGGAAAATCAATAAAGAGTTGCGAAAGTTTTTTGCTCATTCGGTTAAATGAAAAATGGGTGTTGGCGATCGCGCCAAGACCCATATAAAAGACTTCGGAAGCCTCGCAGACTTCCGAAGTCCTGCATGCCTATTTTAGACTCTGGCGCAAGCCTTCGAGTTTCCCGGCGACGGAACCGTCCAACACCTTGTCGCCGATCTTGACGACCAGCCCCCCAAGAATGGAGGGGTCAACCTTGAAGGCGACCTCCTTCGCGTTGAAACTCTTTTTGACGGCTTCCTGCTCGTCACTGGTGAGAGGCAATGCGCTGGTGACTTCAGCCACGTCGCCTGTGAACCCGCCTTCGACCACGACCACTTTGCCGGATTTTACGCCGGAGAAGAATTCATCGAGCAGCGCGCGCTGCTTCTTCTCGTCCAGCGCCTCGCGGACGATCTTGTTCGCGGCGGCGATGGCAAGGGCAGCAACCTGCCCGCGCAGATCGCCGAGGATCCGATTACGCTCGAGTTCGGCCTCCGCCTTTGCGGTTTCGCGGATGCCGGCGGCTTCCGCCTCGGCGGCGGCTCTCACGTCCTTGCCGGCGACGGCGGCGCGTTCGGTCGCTTCACGGACGATGTTGCCCGCTTCGGCTTGCGCCTCGGCGATGATCTTCGCGGCTTCCTTTTCCGCGTCGGAACGGGCTTCCGCGGCGACGCGGGCGTCCTCCAGTCCCTGCGCGATCTTTTGCTTGCGGGTCTCCATCATGTTCACCATGGGCTTGTAGATCCATGCGTTCAACGTCAGGAACAGAATGATGAACGCGACGATCTGAACGATGAGAAAACCCAGATTGATTCCAAGCGCTTCCATCTATTGCTCCTATCCGCTTACACGACTTTGAAGAGCATGAGGAACGAGATCACCAGGCAATAGATCGCGATGGCTTCGGAAAACGCAATGCCGAGGATCATGCTGCTCAAGAGGTTCCCGTAGGTATCGGGGTTGCGAGCCATGCCCGTCAACGCGCCCAATGCGCTCAACCCCACGCCGATCCCTGCGCCCGCCGCGCCCAACATTGCCAATCCGGCGCCGACGTAGCGCCCTGCTTCCATGATACTGCCTTCCATGTTTGTGCCTCCTTGGGTTAATTCCTGATTATTTTACCTTTGCGTGACGCGCGTTCACCAACGCGCCTGCCACGCGCTAATGTTTCGCGTGCTCTTCACCGCCATGGCCCTGCGTAGCCATCACCATGAAGACCATCGTCAAAATGCCGAACACGAACGCCTGAATGATGCCGATGAACAACTCGAACAGGTAGATCGCGGCCGGCACGATGCTGATCTTGCCGAGCAGGGCGCCGAACACAGACACCAGCACGATGCCCGCGAACATGTTCCCGAATAGACGGAAGGCAAACGAGAGGATCTTCGCGAATTCCGAGATCAACTCCAGGATGCCCATGAACATGTCAATCACGCCGAAGACCGGCTTTTTGAAAATGCCGCCGAAGTTGAAGAACTTGGTCAGGTATCCCCAGCCGTGCGCACGGAAACCGACCACCTGGATGGCGATCACCGCCAGCAGCGCCAGCGTGAAGGTGAAGTTCAAGTCCACCGAAATGCCGCGGAAGAACGGGGCGAGGATGTACTCCCCCTTCTCGGCGGTGAAGAGATACCAATTCCCAGCCAGGAGTTCCTTGGCGTGTCCTTCGTGCCCGGGAGCGGTGTGGTGCAGGACGCCGATGGACTCGAAACCGGGGATCAACTTCAGCAGGTTCGCAAACAACACGTAGATCATGATGGTCGCGAACCACGGGAAGATGGTCTTTACCCACCTGCCCGCCGCGCCTTCCGTCATGTTGTAGATGACCTCGAGGATCGCCTCCGTCGCGTTGCCGATGCCGCGCGGCACGAGGTCGGTCTGTGCGCTTTTTTTCAGCGAACGGTTGACCGCGTACGCAAAGATCAACAGAAGAACAACGGTGAGGATCAGAGTGGGGAGCGTATTGACCAGATAGAAAGGTCCCGCAAAGCCGAGGAAATTTTCGAAGATCGGCTCCTCGATCAATTTTTCCGGCGCGACCGTGATCTCAGGCTGGACAGGCACGAACATGCCGCCCAGGTAAAAACCCACGATCAACAGCGCCAACAGGACCCATCTGCGCCAGGGTCTGCGTTTTTCTTGTTCCAAATCCGCCTCCTAAGACGAAGTTTCAGAAGAATTAGATTCGTTTTCCACTTTATCTTTCAAACGCGCCAGCGTTTTGCGCGCCACTGCGAGCATCACAATCACCGACACGGGAATTCCTGCAAACAACAAAGCCAGCGTAATCACCGGCTTTGTGCCAAACACGTTGTCGAGCCACAACCCGCCAAAAACAGAAGCCATGATGATGACCAGCGTAAGGCATCCCACCTGCCCGACCATCACGATCAATACGTTCGTCAGGATGCTCCTGCCTTTTTGTTCCGATTGTGTCATGTTGCACGATTATAAACGAGGGGCTAAAGGTGTGTCAAACAATAATCGGGATGACCCGTTTCGCTTCGTTATCGGACCTTTAGCCTGCCGCCGCGTGGAACGCCGACAGCTCGCTGTTGGCGTTGCGGGACTTGCTCCCGCATTCCAAACTAGAAGAGATTCAACGCCGCCGCGCCCGACCAACTGAACCACGGCGCAAAGACCGTGCCGATCAGGATCACGCCGACCGCCAGCACGGTCAACGCGATGGCATACGGACGGGTCAGCGGGATGGGCAGGTTTTCCTCGTCCTCGTTCGGCATGCGGTACAGGTACACGTACTTCAACACGTTCAGGTAATAGTATACGCCGACGATCGAGTTGACGATGCCCACGAAGACCAGCCAGACGTACCCCGCCTCCACACCCGCCGCAAAGACGAAGACCTTCGCGACGAACCCGCCGAACGGGGGCATCCCCGCCAGCGAGAGGAACGCCGCCAGCATCATCAACGCCAGCCACGGAGAACGGCGGCTCAGCCCGGCGTAATCCTTGATGTCCTCCAATCCGGTCACGCGGCTGAACGCCATGACGATGCCGAAGGCAAGCAGGTTCGTAAGGATGTACGCCGCGAGATAAAAGACCACGCTCGTCGCACCGAGTTGCGACAGGGCGACCACGCCAATCAGAGTGTAGCCCGCGTGCGCGATGGATGAGTAGGCAAGCAGGCGTTTGATGTTCGTCTGTTGCAAGGTAAGCAGGTTGCCGACCGTCATGGTGACGGCGGCGACAATGGCGAGCGTAACCGTCCACGAGACGCCAAAATCGGGGAACGCCACGAAGAACAGGCGGACAAGCACGGCAAAGCCCGCCGCCTTCGACGCCGTGGAGAGGAACCCGGAGACCGGCGTCGGCGCGCCTTCGTACACGTCCGGCGCCCAGAAGTGGAACGGCACGAACGAAGTCTTGAAACCAAGTCCCACGAGGATGAGAGCCAGCACGCCGAGCGCGGCGGTCAATGGCAGGTTTCCGGCTTTGAACAGTTCCGCCAATTCGTACAGGTCGGTCGTCCCGGTGAAACCGAAGACGAGACTGAAACCATAAAGCATGAACGCCGAGGTCATCGCGCCGAAGAGCAGGTATTTGAAACCCGCCTCGGTGGACTTGTCGTCAGCGAGCATGAAACCGGAGAGGATGTAGAGCGGAATGGAGGTCGTCTCGATCGAAAGGTAGAGCATGACCAAATCCGCAGAAACAGCCATCAGGTTCATGCCGAGGAGCGAGGCGAGGAGCAGCAGGTAAGCCTCGCCGCGATGCCCGATCTTTTCGTTATCCATGAAAAGCAGGGCGGTCGCCGCTCCCGCAAACATGAACAACATCTTGAAGAAGAATCCCAGCCAGTCGAAGCGGACCATCCCGCCGAGGGTCGCGGTCGGTTCGCCGGGGCGGGCGAAGAGAAAACTGACCACCATCGCGGCAAGCAGCCCGCCCGTGGTGAGCCAGCCCACGTTGCGGCGTTTCTCCTCCTTCCAGAACGGCTCGACGATCAGGATGAGAATGCCGAGGACGAGGATCAGGATTTCGGGGAGGATGGATGCGAACATTGTCGAAGTAAACATTATGCGCCTCCCAACAGGCGGAGTATGTTATCAACCCCGGTTTGCACCAGTGGGACCATGAGTCGAGGAAACCAGCCGATGAGGATCATTAACAGGCAGAGCATCGTGATGGCGACCTTGTCCAGCACGGTGATGTCGGTGATGTGACCTTCGAGTTTTTCGGGCATGCTGCCAAAGAACACCTGGCGGATGTTCCGCATGATGTAGGCAGCGGTGATGACAATGGACACGCTGGCGATGACAGCCACCAGCCATCTCACCTGCCATACGCCCATGAAGATGGGGAACTCAGCCACGAAACCGGAGAAGAGAGGCATGCCCATCGAAACCAGACCGCCGATGATGAAACCCACCGAGGCAAACGGCATGACCTTCGCCATGCCTCCGAGTTCCGGGATCTCGCGCGTATGCGCGCGGTCGTAGATCATGCCGACGACGGCAAAGAAGAGAGCCGTCATCACGCCGTGCGAGAACATTTGCACGCCCGAACCGAGCAAGCCTTCACGGTTGAGCGTGGAGAAGCCGAGCATCACGAGTCCCATGTGCGAGACGGATGAAAAACCGACCATGTATTTGAAATCCGACTGGACGAAGGCGATGTATGCGCCGTACACGACGGCGATGGCGGCGAAGGTCATAATCAGCCACGACCAGGTCTTTGCGCCTTCGGGCAGGAGCATGATGCCCACGCGCAGCGCGGCGAACGCGCCGAGTTTCATCAACACGCCTGCATGGAACATCGAAACCGCGGTCGGCGCGGCGACGTGACCATCCGGCGACCAGTTGTGGAAGGGCCAGATGCCGCCCAGCACCGCAAAGCCGAGGAAGACCGGCAGGAACCATATATTCTGGAAGGTTTGCGAGAAGCCGGCGTTTTCCATGGCGAGCATGTCGAAGGAAAGGACGCCCGTGTTCTGGTATTGCGTCCAATACATCACCAGTACGCCGACCAGTGAGACCACCGAACCGACGAACAGGTACAGGGTCAGTTTCATGGCGGCGTATTCACGGGTCTGTATCCAGCCCCAGATGGCGATGAGCAAATACATTGGGAAGACGGCGATCTCGTAGAAGAAGAAAAGCATGAACAGGTCGAGCGAGACGAACACACCGAACACGCCGCTGGCAAGGATGAACAGGAAGGCGAAGAACTCACGCGGGCGGTCCTGGATGCCAGCCATGACGTGTGGGTTATCGTCACCCCACGAGATCAATACGCCCGTGAACATGACCACGCCCGTCAGCAGAACGAGCGGGGCGCTGATGCCGTCCACGCCAAAGTGCAGGCTGATGCCCAATGCGGGAAGCCAGTTGTATTTTTCTACGAATTGATAACCCGCTGCCGCCTGGTCGTAGGAGAAATACATCCAAAAGGACAGGATCAGGGCGAAGGTCGCCGCCATCAACGCGACCGCGCGGGCTTCGTTTTTCCGTTGAGCGGGCAGCAACAATATCAGAATTCCCGCGACGATCGGTGTGAACGTGATGACGCTCAATATTGGAAAATTCATCATCCACCTCTTAGAACAGCATGACCACGGCTCTGTTGATCACATCCAGGATCCAGGCGGGATACAGACCGATCCAAAGGATCAACGCCATAAGCGGCGCCATGACGACGATCTCGCGCGCGTTGATCTCGGTTAATTTATGTTCGCCGCTCGCAGAGGACCAATGTTCGTTCATGGGACCATGCAATACTTTCTTGATTCCCTTCAAAATGTACGCGCCCGTGAAGAGCAGTCCCAGCAATGCGACAGACGTGTAGACCGCCATCACCGGCACGGAATTGACGCCGACGCCGAACGAGCCTCGCACCACCAGGAACTCGGAGATGAAGCCGTTAAGTCCGGGCAATCCGAGCGACGCCATGCTGGTGAAGATGAGGATGCCGCCGTAGACCGGGACGAGCGGGAACAAGCCGCCGAAATCCTCGAGGTTGCGTGTGTGCGTCCGTTCGTAGATCACGCCGACCAGGAAGAACATTCCCGCCGCCGACAAGCCGTGATTGAACATCTGAAGGATGGCTCCATTCAAGGCGATCCTCGCGTCTTCCGTCCCGACGGCGAAAGCGGCTGCGGCGATTCCCAGCACGACAAAGCCCATGTGATTGACCGACGAATACGCGACCAGCCGTTTGAAGTCCGTTTGGGCATAGGAACCGAACGCGCCGAAGACGATCGCGGCAACCGCAAGGAAAGCCAGCGCGCCCGCGAAGTACTTCGCTTCAGCGGGATACAAAGGCAGGATCAGCCGCAGGAAACCGTACGCGCCCAGTTTGAGCAGGACGCCTGCCAAGATCATCGAACCGGCGGTTGGCGCTTCGGTGTGCGCGTCGGGAAGCCAGGTGTGGAAGGGCCAGAGCGGAACCTTGACCGCAAACGCGATGACGAACGCCCAGAATGCAACGGCTTTGAATGTGCCAGCGGGAATGCCCGCAATCGGAGCCGTGTAGGCAGACCATTGTTCCGTGATGACCTGAAGATCGTAGGTTTGGAAGAGAACGCCCAGCAGTTGGACCGCCAGCAAAAGTCCGAGCGAACCGCCCATGGTGTAGATCATGAACTTCATCGAGGCGTAGTTGCGGTTCGCGCTCCCCCATTGGTTGATGAGGAAGTACATCGGGACGAGACCGACCTCCCAGAACACAAAGAAGATCAGCAGGTCAATGGACATGAAGACGCCGAGCATCCCTGTCTCGAGGAAGAGGAACAGCATCATGTACGACCTGGTCTTTTCGTTGATGCTGAACGAGGCAAGGATCGCAAGCGGGGTGAGAAGCGTGGTCAGCAACACCATCGAGAGCGAGAGACCGTCCACGCCGAGGTGCAGGGAGGAGCCGATCGCCTCGTACCAGATGTATTGTTCCTCGAACTGATAGCCGCTCTGGCTCGCACGGAAGTTGAACCACGCAAACAGCGACAGCGTGAAAGGAACGAGGCTCGCGACCAGCGCATACCATTTATGAAGCGTCTTCTCATCCCCCGGCAGGAAGAGCATCGCCGTTCCCGTCAGCGCGGGAAAGAACAGGATGAGCGAAAGAAGATGAGTGGCGATGAAATCCATCATTTACTCCTGATAATTCGAGCGTAGGAGGCGTTGTTCTCAAACGCCGTAACCTACGCGGCGAATACGAAGAAATACAACGCCGCGCCGATGATGACGAATGTAATCAGCGCGAGCATGAGATATTGCTGGACACGTCCCGTCTGGATGGCGCGTAATTTCCCGCCAAACCAATAGGTGACGTTTGCCGAGCCGTCGCCGATGAGGCGGTTGATGACAGGCAGGTCAATGTAATTTCGCAGGGCGGAACCGAATCCCTGCGTGCCGGGACCGAACAGGTGCAGGATGCCATCAATGACGCCCTGATCCATCAGTTTGTAGACGACGTTCTCCGCAAACCAATATGCCGGTTTGACAAACAGAAAATCGTAGATTTCGTCGAAGTAATATTTGTTCTTGAGAAGCGGGATCTGCAATTTATCGTCGCCGACCGATTTGACGTTGCGATACACCAGCCAGCCGAAGAACAAACCGCCAAGCGCGACGATCAGTGAGGCCAACAATGGAATGACATTGAACTCGACCGCTTCGGGATGTTCGGCAAGCGTCGAGCCGACAAATTCGTGGAACCAGTTCGGGACGAGTCCGCCGAGGAGTGGGAAATGCTCGGGGATGCCGACCCAGCCATAGGTCACGGCAAAGAACGCTAAAACGACGAGCGGAGTTGTCATCGTCCAGGGAGTCTCCTGCGCGTGTTTTGCCTCCTCCGTGCGCGGTTCTCCAAGGAAGGTCAATGTGATCTGGCGCATCGTGTAGAACGCGGTGAGGAACGCGGCGACCGCCAGCGTGACGAAGACCGCCCAGTGACCGTGACCGAACGCGTCCGCGAGGATTTCATCCTTCGACCAAAAGCCAGCCGTGATGAGCGGGAAACCTGAGAGGGCAAAGCCGCCGATGAGGAACGTCCAGAAGGTGATGGGCATCTTTTTTCGCAAGCCGCCCATGTTGTACATATCCTGCGGATCAACCTTGTGATTGCCGGTGTGCAGGACGCCGTGTTCCATACCGTGAATGACGGAGCCGGAACCGAGGAAGAGCAGCGCCTTGAAGAAGGCATGGGTGATGAGATGGAACGCTGCCGCAACATACGCGCCGATGCCGAGCGCGGCGATCATGTAACCGAGTTGCGAGATGGTCGAATATGCCAACACGCGCTTGATGTCGTTTTGAGCAACGGCAATGGTCGCGGCGAAGAGCGCGGTGAACGCGCCGATGAACGCCACGATGGACATCGTGGTTGTCAAGCCGTGACCGGTGTAATCGGCTGTGAGGAGCGGGAACATGCGAATGACCGCATAGACGCCCGCGGACACCATCGTCGCCGCATGGATCATGGCGCTGACCGGCGTGGGACCTTCCATCGCGTCGGGCAGCCATACGTGCAGGGGCCACTGCGCCGATTTGCCGACCGTACCGATGAAGAGAAGCAGGGCGATCAGTCCGGAGGTCGTCATGCCGAACCATGCCGGGGTTGTCGCAAGAACGTGCAGCGTTTCCTCCGTGAATATTTCGCGGAAAGTGAGTGTGCCGGTCGCCGAATACAGATAAGCAATGCCCAACAGCATGAACACGTCGCCAACGCGGGTGGTCATAAAGGCTTTGACTGCCGCATCGCGCGCGGAGGGTTTGCCGTACCAGAAACCGATCAGAAGGTAGGAACACAACCCCATGATCTCCCAGCCCACGAACAGGGTGAGGAAATTATCGGAGACCACAAGCAGGTACATGCCGAAGGCGAACAAACCGAGAAAGGCGAAGAAGCGCGAATACATCGGCTCGACCGAGGGGACAACGCGCTTATGTCCGTGTTCTTCGATTGTCGCGCCATGGGGCGGCAGACCTTTCACGTCATGGTCGCCGACGGGTTGTCCATAGTTTTGATAGCCGACGCTGTACAGGAAGATCATGAAGATCGTAATCGAAACGAAGAACAGCGTCGCCGCGCCGACGGGATCAATCAGCACGCCGATCTCGAACCACGAATTACCGGTTGGCAGCCATCGGATCGCATCTTCAAATGGGAATTCACCCAGATGTTCCTCGCCAATGGCGCGGAAGAAGACGATCATGCTTCCCACAAACGAAAGGAACGCCGCGCCCACGCCGATCGTATGGCTGAGCGCCTTGCTCTTGTTCGTAAATAACACGATCAAAAAGAACGCAAGGACGGGAGGAAGGGGAATGAGCCAGATCAATGTTTCAGTCGTCATAAAGAGTCCTCTTTACGGAACACGCAACACGAGTCGAGTTTCGCAAAATGCAGCGTGTTGCGTGTTGCGTTTTACCATTTCATCAAATCCAATTCATCCGCAACCACCGTATTGCGGCGACGATAGACCGAGATCACCAGCGCCAAGCCCACAGCCACTTCCGCCGCGGCGACCGCGAAAACGATGATGGCGAACACCTGCCCCGTCATCATGCGGACGTCGCCGTAGCGCCAGAACGCGGCAAGGTTGACGTTTACCGAGTTCAGCATCAACTCGATGCCGAGCAGGATGGCGACCGCGTTGCGCCTCGAAAGCACGCCGAACAAGCCAATGCTAAAGAGCGCCGCGGCAAAAATGAGATACCAGGAAAGTGGAACCATTGTCTGCGCCTCCTATTTCCGACCGAAGGCGACGTACACCGCGCCCACCAACGCCGCCGCCAACAGGACGGACGCCACCTCGAACGGCAGAACATAGGCATTGGGGGATACGAGCGCATTGCCCAACTCGGAAACCGCATCGAAACTGGCGGGGTAGGCTGGCGCGGTCTTCGAGAAGCCTTCCCAACCCCGAAGCAGGAAGAACAGACCGCCGAAGGTCGAAACCGCCAGCAACGCGCCGAACCACCAGTTTCGGTTCAACTGCGCGCCCCGGTCGCGCATCTCCTTGCGGGTGAGCATCACGGCAAAGATGAACAGGATGGAGATCGCGCCGATGTACACCACCACCTGCACCACCGCAAGGAAGTTTGCGCTCAGCAAAGCGAAGACGACCGCCACGCCGAACAACGCCGCCACGAGCCAAAACGCGGCATGGACAAGGTTGCGGGTCGTCACCACCATGAGACCCGAACCGAGCGTAAAAAATGCAACTACAAGAAAGATGATTTGTTCACCAGTCATAACATTCTCCGATTCTCCAAATCCTCCGATTCTCTTTTGAGAATTGGAGGGTGAGAGAATTAATGCCGAGCCTCCGCGACCCGCCTTTTCCCCTCCACCCTCTCGCGCTCCCTGCGGCTGTGGGAACGCGTGATCTCCACCGCCGTCCACGCGACCAGCACGTTCGCCAGGAACATGCTCGTGACGTAGAGCCAGGCCGGGGCGTCCGCGAGAAACGCATTCAGCAGGGCGATCACGATCAGGAGAGCGAAAGCCAGCGGGGTCAGGAACTTCCAATTGAACGCCAGCATGTGGTCAATGCGGATACGGAGCAGCGTGTAACGAATCCACATGATGATCCAGTAACCGACGAAGGCTTTGAAGACCAGCACCGCGATCGCCAGGAAGGCGCTAACCTGTTCCAGCCCGAAGAAACGATAACCGCCGAAAAACATGATTGCCCAGAAACCGCCGAAAGTGAAGGCGTGGAGCAATTCGCCTGCATAGAACATGCCGAATTTCATCCCGGAATATTCGATGTTGTAACCGGAAACCAGTTCCGATTCCGCCTCGCCCATATCGAAGGGCGCGCGCCCGAGTTCGGCGATGGCGGCGATGAGAAAGATTAGCGCGGCGAGCGGTGCA
>JABWAU010000112.1 GCA_013360875.1 Anaerolineales bacterium
CAGGATATCCTCGACATGCTCGGCATTGACCTGGGTCCCGTGCGCCTGAAATGCGCGTTGCTTTCGCTCAAGGTCTTGAAGGCGGGCGTGTACGGACTCGGCGAAGCGAGCGATTCTCTCGTAGAGTAAACAAGGAAACAAGTACACAAGTAACCAGGGAAACACGCCCACGTGTCTACTTGTCAATCTGTCCATCTGTATATGCCCCCCATGTTCAACTATACCCAGCAAACCGAAAACATCGAATTCCTGGAGATTGCCCCCGCATCCGAACTCCCGAACGGAGAACGCCTCTTCGTGGAGATCGAGGGCAAATCCATCGTGATCTTCAACATCGCGGGGCAATTCTTCGCCATCGCCGACGTCTGCACGCACGACGACGGTCCGCTTGGGGATGGGGATTTGGAAGGTTACAACATCGTCTGCCCGCGTCACGGCGCGGAGTTCGACGTTCGCACGGGGAAGGTCATGCAAATGCCCGCCGTGGTGGATGTCCCTGCCTACCCGGTGAAGGTGGCGGATGGGATGATTCTGGTGGGGTTCCCGAGGGAATAAAGTCGCTTAAAAAGGACGGGCAGACCCGTCCTTTTTTATTACCACTCTCCCGCGTATCCAATGTGATGTGGCTTGACGATCTTTTCGATGCGCGCCCGCCTCAACTCCACGAGTTGACGGATGTGCAGGTTATCGTGCGCCACCCACGAGGCAAACATGTCGCCAGCGGTCATCGAACCGAACTTGCTTTTGTATCTCGTTTTCCAATTCGCGTTCTTGAGCCCGCCCAGCCAGATGATGGATTTCTTCCGCTCGCGGAAAAATTTTGCTCTCATCGTCTTGAAATCGCGCCCGTTATACTTTCGCAGCTTGACCCAGGCTTGCGGCGCAATGGGGTGCCATTCCTCGCGCTGACGATGAACGATGAAATCGAGATGCTCGCGGAAATCCTCGCGTTCCTCGTCGTAGAGGTGACAGACGACCTCGAGGATGGACCAACTCCCGCGGCTGGGTCTGATCCTCGCCTCTTCTTCCCCGACGCCTGCCAGCAAAGCCCGGATCATTTCCGTGCTGTTGATCAGTTCCCGATAAAGCGTTTTGAATTCCATCTTACTTCCAGTCTGTGATCTTGATACGCTCGCGACGAACGTTCGCTACTCAACCACCAATTGAAAATCGTAAATCGTCAATCTGAAATCGTAAATCGCCCCACGATCCTCAAAATATCAAACCCCTCCGCAAACGGGACCTCCGCCAGCGCGCCGTGACGCACCATGATGGAGCGGGTCAGTTCGCTGTTGAAGTAATATTTGTCGCGGTACGTCTTATATTGCGATAACGCCTCGATCTTTTTATTAACGTCCTCCTCCGTCACTTCGACCAAATAATGCGGAAAGAAATCGTAGGAGGAGCGCACCACGTCGAAGCCCAGCACTGTGATTCCTCGGAAAGCGCGCAATGCCTCCTCGGTCATTGTATTGTGATCCTGATGAACGTCGTGATCGGAATGGACGAAGATCAGGTCGGGTTTGAAGTCCCTGCGGAGGGCGAGGAAATATTCCAGGATCTCCTGTCGCGCGTCCGGGAAGATGCGCGTAGTGAATGGACCCAACACAATGCTTTCTTTTGGAACGCCAAGCACGGACATGGCTTTGTAATGTTCGTTCACCACGTTTTTCAGTTCGGGGTTTTTCTGATTGTCCGAAAGCGTAACGCACAGCACTTCGGTCTTATTGACGATGTTGTGCAAAAGCGCGCCGCAGCCGATTTCGATGTCATCGGGATGCGCGCCGAGAAAAAGGACTCGTTTGCCGAAGAAGTTCATAATTGAGAATACGAAACGCGCAACATGCAGCACGCCCAACTTGTGTCGTGGAGCATGTTCCACGGGTCGCTATTTGGTGGCGAGTATCCCGCCCACAACCTTCGTCATCACTAGTTTGCCGTCGCGTTCGAACCAGCGCGCAGCCACTTCGGTGATCTTCGCGATCAATGCCTCGTATTCCTCCCTGCCGTTGAACATCGAAGTCCATAATTTGCGATCCTCGCTCAACGAGGCGCGGACGTATTCGGTGAACGGTTCCACGCTGGGAAAGGTGAGGTGGTTCTCGAATTTGTGCAGTTCGGTCTTTGCAAAGATACGGTCAATCGTGTTGAAGATGTCGCCTTTGAAGCGCGAAGAGCCGGGCATCGGCGGGATGGGTTTGTTCGTCGCCTCCTTGATGATGTCGTAGAACATCTGCTTGTTCTCGGGCAGCGGACCGGAGACGAAAAGCCGTCCGCTAGGCTTAAGCACCCGATGAGCCTCACCAAACGTAAAGTCGAGATCTGAAGCGTAGTAGATGGCAAAAGCGCTGGTCACGAGGTCGAAAGTCCCGTCCGCGAAGTCGAACCGTTTGTTGAAATCCAGGAAGACAAAATCAATATTCGAGCCGCGTTCTCTGTTCCTTGCGCGTGCCTTGTCCAGTAATTCCTCCGAGAAATCCCCGCCGATGATTTTTGCCCCGCCTTTAGTATAATCGTCGAACAGAAAAGAGAGTTTGCCCGCGCCGCAGCCGACGTCTAGGATGCTCATGCCCGCCTGTGGCTGGAGCAGTTCGTTCGTCCACACGTCAATGTTGGCGGATCCGTATTTCTCGTGAATGTCAATGCGGGCGAGCAGATCCTTGCTGGTTTCCTGGTAATTGATTTCCATTGGGTTCTCCTTAAGTAGTAACGGCTTAAGCCGTTATCCATAGCAACGATCAAGATCGCTGCTACAGCGTATCGAAAATTATACCAAAAATAAAACAAAATTCAATCGCTGAATTTTGAGGCGACGCAGGATGCCACCTTGCACCGCCAATGGAGAAAAATGAAAAAGGTCATTCAATCCGTCAAAGGCACGCGCGATTTTTATCCAGAGCAGATGGCGCTTCGCAACTATCTGTATGGAAAGGCGCGCGCCGCATCGCAGGCGTTTGGCTATCAGGAATGGGACGGGCCCTTCATCGAGTCCATTGATCTGTACGCGGCAAAGTCCGGGGAGGAACTTGTCAAAAAGCAATCGTTCACCTTCGCAGATCGCGCGGGAGACCTTGTCACGCTTCGGCCGGAACTGACGCCCAGCCTGGCACGCATGATCGCGCAGAAACAAGGCGAGTTGACGTTTCCTGTGCGCTGGTGGTCGTTCGGTCCGTTTTGGAGATACGAGAGTCCGCAAAAGGGACGCACGCGCGAATTCTTCCAGTGGAACATTGACCTGCTCGGCGCGGACTCGCCCGAGGCCGACGCGGAACTGATCGCCATCGCGGCGACCTTCCTGCGTTCGGTCGGGCTGGACCCTGGGCGGGCTTCCATCTTCGTAAACGACCGCCAGTTGATGAACTCACAATTCGACGCGTTGGGCGTTCCGATTGAAAAGCGAATAGAGGTCTCCGGTCTCCTTGACCGGCGTTCCAAGATGAACCCGGAGGCGTGGGACGAGAACGCCCTTGAAATCGGTCTGAACGAAAGTCAACTGAATGCCCTCAAGGAAATCCTCGCGAATTACGATCTGTGGAAAAAAAGCGGGAATCTGAAACGCGTCTTCGCGGCGCTCGAGGCGATGGGCGTTTATGAGTACATCAAATTCGAGCCGGGCATCATGCGCGGACTCCTGTATTACACCGGCACGGTTTTCGAGGCGTTCGATCTGACCGGTTCCGTCCGGCGCTCGATCCTGGGCGGCGGTCGTTACGATAACCTGCTGGCGGATGTCGGCGGGGATCCGCTGCCGGCCACCGGTTTTGCGATGGGCGACGTGGTGATCGGGATCGTTCTTCAGGAGGCGGGTTTGTTGCCCGAATTCGACCCGACTCCCGCACCGGTCATGGTGACCGTGTTCGACGAGTCGCTTTTGCTTAAATCGTATGCCCTCGGGTCCGAACTGAGAAGGGCAGGACTTAATGTCATCGTTTACCCCGAACCCGCAAAATTACCGAAGCAGTTCAAATACGCCGACAAGATGAAGATAAGGGTCGCCCTCGTTCTCGGTCCCGACGAAGCGGAGAAAGGTCAGGTGGCGGTGAAAGATCTGGTGACCGGCGAGCAGGTCGTCGTCAGGCGCGAGGCGGCGGTGGAAACGATCATGAAAATCCTAAACGCCTGAGCCGCATCCGGCAAAAAAAGTTATGGTAAAATCCTGCCGCAAGATGGAGCCTGTAGCTCAATGGCAGAGCGCCACACTGTGGATGTGGATGTTGTGGGTTCGAGACCCATCAGGCTCCCTCCAACTGCCCTCGATTGCGAGGGCAGTGTTGTTTGTGAGTTCGTCCCTTTGGGGATGCTTTGCGAAGACCCGTCAGGCTCCCAAACTGACCAATGGGCATCTTGATTTTCGATGTACAATTGATACATGTCCCAGACCATCAACGTATTATTCCTCGCCGCAGAGGCGGAGCCTTTCGTAAAAGTCGGCGGGTTGGGCGACGTGGCAGGCACGCTGCCGCGCGCCTTGCGCGCGCTCTCCAACGACGAAACGACGATTGACGCGCGCCTGGTTTTGCCCCTGCACACGGTCGTCAAACAGGAGGGGTTCAAACCGCTGGGAATCTTTTCGATCCCGCGCGGCGAGATCGAGGTCCAGGTGGAGGCGTACGAAGGCGCGCTGGACGGGATGCCCGTCTACTTCATCAACGGTGACCCGATCCGCGCCAGCGGCGCGGTCTATTCCTCCAACAACAAACTCGACGCGGAAAAATACGTGTTCTTCTCTTTAGCCGCGCTCGAACTGCCGCGCCAGATCAACTGGAAGCCGGACGTCATTCACTGCAACGACTGGCACACCGCGCTCGCCGCTTACGGCAATCTCGTAAAACGCTGGGAGGACAAAAAACGCCGCATCGTCTCGATGGTGACCATACACAACCTCCCGTTCCTGGGACCCGACGTCAGGGAGATCCTCGAAAGTTATGGCTTGCCCCTCGCCAACACCGACCTGCCCGACTGGGCGCGCGTCATGCCCATGCCGCTGGGCTTGTGGGCGTCGGATGCGATGGTGGCGGTCTCGCCGACTTATGCCGAGGAAATTTTGCACGAAGAATTCGGGAGCGGATTGCAGGAATTCTTCAGGAATCGGACAGACTCCATCCACGGCATTCTCAACGGACTGGACACCGCTTCGTTCGACCCGGGAACTGACCCGGTGATCACGAGCCGCTTCACCGCCGACGATCCATCCGCGCGCAAACCGAACAAAGCCGCCCTCCAGGAAAAACTGGGATTACCCGTCCTGCCCGACCTGCCTTTGCTCGGCATGGTCTCGCGCATGGACGAAGCCAAAGGCATTGACATCGCCCTCAAGGGTTTGAAAATGCTCTCCAAACAGAAATGGCAGTTGGTCATTCTCGGCGCGGGCGATCCAAAGATCGAAGAACAGGCGAAGAAACTCCAGGAATCGCTCCCCGACCGCGTGCGCGTGGAAACGCGTTACGACGCCAAACTCGCCCGCCAGATCTACGCCGGTTCCGACATCTTCCTCATGCCCTCGCGTTACGAACCGTGCGGCATCTCGCAAATGATCGCCATGCGTTACGGAAGCGTGCCGCTCGTGCGCGCTGTCGGCGGACTGCACGATACGGTTACCGACGGCGAGACAGGTTTCGTCTTTGTGGACAAGAAGATCAAATCCTTCAACGACACGCTCAAGCGCGCCCTCCAGTTATATCCTTATCATTCCCGCTGGGCGGCATTGCAAAAGGCGGGCATGGCGCAGGATTTCTCGTGGACGCGCTCCGCGCAAAAGTATCTCGAACTGTATAAAAAACTCATCGAAAGTTCCAGCGTCCCGGTTCCCCGCGAAACGTACCCGCTCCGCCAGTCGGACTCGAAGAGGACGATTCGCGAGGAAAAAGCCGGGAGCGGGAACGGAGAGGCATAAATGAAGACACGGGCAGTGATCCTCGCGGGCGGCGAAGGTTCCCGTTTGGGAGTGCTTACGGCGAAACGCACCAAACCCGCCGTCCCTTTTGGAGGCAAATACCGCATCATTGACTTTCCCCTTTCGAACTGCGTCAACTCGGGCATCTTCGACGTGATGGTCCTGGCACAGTACCGTCCGCAGTCCCTCATCGAACACATCGCCTCCGGCGCGCCCTGGGACCTGAACCGGGACTTCACGGGCGGCATCAAGATCCTCACCCCCTACAAAGCCCGCAACGATTCGGACTGGTTCGTCGGCACCGCGGACGCCGTCCAGCAAAACTTCAGTTTCATCAAAAGGGGAAACCCGGACTTCATCCTCATCCTCTCCGGCGATCACATCTACACCATGGATTACGACGCCATGATCGCCTTCCACATTGACCACCAGGCGGACCTGACCCTCGGCGCGATCCGCGTCCCCATCGAGGAAGCCTCGCGCTTTGGCATCGTGGGCATCAACGAAGATTACCGCGTCACCTCCTTCCTCGAAAAACCCGAAAACCCGCCCTCCAACTTCGTCAACATGGGCGTGTACGTTTTCAACCGCGCCCTGCTCGACCGCGTTCTATGGGAGGACAGCAAACGCAGAAGGTCCACGCACGATTTCGGCAGGGACATCATCCCGCGCCTCATCAGATCGAAAGCGCGCGTCTTCGCCTTCCCCTACACCGGTTACTGGATGGACGTCGGTACAGTCGAATCCTACTGGCAGGCGCACATGGATATGCTCTCGCCCAACCCGCCGCTCAAACTTTACGACCGCAGTTGGATCATCCACACCCGCACGGAGGAACGCCCGCCGGCGCGCCTCCCCGCGCTGGCGCACATCTACGCCAGTATGATCTGCGATGGCTGCTATGTTGGCGAGGGCGCGCGCGTGGAAAGCAGCGTCCTCTCGCCTGGCGTCGTGGTGCAGCCCGGGGCGGTCGTGCGCGAATCCATCATCCTCACTGATTCGGTCATCGAGAGCGGCGCGGTCATCGAACGCGCCATCCTCGACCGGCGTTCGCGCGTCGAACGCGACGCGCGCATCGGCGGCGGGGTGGCTGACGCGTACGTTCGGATCGCGCTGGTCGGCAAGAACAGCGTCGTCCCCGCCGGTTGGGTCGTCGAACCGGGCGCGGAGATCGGCACGGACGTCATCGCCTCCGATTACGACGATCGCGTGGTTCATGCGGGTCAATACATACAAACGAGGAGACTGGCAAATGAAATTTGAGCGTTCGGGCGGAATCCTTCTTCATCCCACCAGCCTGCCCGGCCCGTACGGAATCGGCGACCTGGGTCCGCAGGCATATCGCTTCGTGGACTGGCTTGCATCCACCGGTTGCAAACTCTGGCAGATCCTTCCCCTCGGTCCCACCGGCTACGGCGATTCGCCCTATCAATGTTTTTCCGCTTTTGCCGGGAATCCCTACCTCATCAGCCTCGATGCGCTCGTGGAGGACGGATTGCTGACCCCCAACGACCTGAAGGATGCGCCCGACTTTCCCGCTTCACGCGTCGACTTCGGCTGGATCATCCCCTGGAAACTCGACCTGCTCCGACGCGCTTTCTCCCGCTTCACCCAACACGCGACACGCAACACGCAACACGAATCCCTTCACACCGAGTTCGCATCCTTCTGCAGGGAAAACGCCTTCTGGCTCGACGATTACGCCCTCTTCATGTCTCTCAAGGAGGCGAACGGCGGAGGCGCGTGGAACGAATGGGACAAAGCCATTCGGAAGCGCGTGAAATCTGCACTGGACAAGGCGCGCAGAGGACAGGCGGAAAACATCGAAAGACATTCGTTCCTTCAATTCCTATTCTTTCGACAGTGGGGCAGGTTACGCAAATACGCGAACGGGCTCGGCGTCAGGATCATCGGCGACATCCCGATCTTCATCGCCTACGACAGTGCCGATGCCTGGGCGAACCCCGAATCGTTCTTCCTCGATGAAGACAGCCTGCCGACGGTGGTCGCCGGCGTCCCGCCGGATTACTTTTCCCCCACCGGGCAATTATGGGGCAATCCACTTTATCGCTGGGAGGTGCACAGGGAAAGCGGTTACGCGTGGTGGATCGAACGATTTCGCTCGGTACTCAAACTGGTGGATGTTGTCCGTCTCGATCACTTCCGCGGCTTTGCGGGATATTACGAGATTCCCTTTGGAGCGAAAACCGCCGAAAAGGGACGCTGGGTGCCTGGTCCCGGCAGTCACTTCTTCGAGACGCTCGCCTCCGCGCTCACCGCCCCCACAGAAGGAAGCGCAGAGTCCGTGCGCCATACGCGATCCGAAATACCCAATACCCTTCCCATCATCGCCGAGGACCTCGGCGTCATCACCCCCGACGTGGAGGAACTGCGCGATCGCTTCGGCTTCCCCGGCATGAGGATCCTGCAGTTCGGTTTCGACAGCGCGAAGAATCCCTTCCTGCCTCACAACTACATCGCCAATTGCGTCGCCTACACGGGGACGCACGATAACGACACCGCGCGCGGCTGGTTCGATACCGCTCCTCAGGAGGAACGTGAATTCGCGCTGAAATATCTGAACACGAACGGGAAGGATTTCGTCTGGGCGTTGATCCGCGGCGTGTGGTCGTCGGTGGCGGTCTATGCCGTCGCGCCCATGCAGGACTTGTTGAACCTGGGCGGGGAGGCGCGCATGAACTTCCCCTCGAAACTGGGCGGCAACTGGGAATGGCGAATGTGCGAAGATGATGCGAGCGAAGAACTCGCAGGCAGGTTGAAGGAATTCAACGAACTCTATTTGAGGTAAAGAAGAGTTTTTACCACTCACAGCCCGGCGTGGTGTTGCCGCCCCCCTGCCGGCCGATGTGCTTGTACATCGTGACGTTCGTGAACGGTTCGTCCATGATCCCGTCGTGGATCGCCCACGACCTCAGGCGGATGCTGTTTGCGGCGTCCGGGGATCGGAACGGAGTCGAACCATCCAGTTTTTGCCTCAACTCGCCTCCCTCCTGGAACCCGAGGTGGATGCTCTCCATCCGGCGTCTCCCCATCTGATAACTGAAACCGTGCCGCTCGAAGATGACCGCGTTGTGATAATACAGCGGTTCGGCAAAGTACATGTCGTGTCCCAGGCTGGAGACGAACTGCTCGAACGTCGCCATTGCCTCCTTGAATAGATGCAAACCCTGGCGAACCTGTCCGGGCGCCAGCCCTGCCTTCATGGCGGCTTCCTCCGCTTCCATGTTTCGCTTGCGAATCCCAAATCGGGTGGGACTGCCGTCGGGCATCTTGTCCACGTCGAAGCGCGGGGAATTCGGATCGTTCAGAATGTACAACAGGACGTGGATCTGGCCGTTCAACGTATCCGCCAGATGACCGTACAGGATCGGGTCGGGAAATCCCGCTTGGTGATACAACATCATCTCCACGTCGCTGGAACCCGCCGCGTAACGGAATTTCAGCAGTTCGTGGTTTTGCACGAGGTCCGGCAGGTTGAACCGTTCGATCAACTGCCGGGGGATGTAACGGGCGTAAATTTCCCTCTTTTCATACTCAGGAAGTCTGTTGATTTCGCCGATGGTGGAAGGTGACATGTGAATTCTCGTTTTAAGCCTTTCTTGCGGCGCGGGCTTGTTATCTCACGCGCGTTTCCCTTTCCGCGCTCCTCGCCTCGTCCCGTTTGGCGATAGCCGCGCGTTTGTCGTAAGCTTTCTTTCCCTTTGCCAGCGCGATCTCGACCTTGGCGCGCCCGTCCTTGAGATACACGCGCGTCGGCACGATCGTCATGCCCTTCATGCGGACGTTGTCCCAAAGTTTGCGGATCTCCTTTTTGTGCAGGAGCAGGCGTCGTTTACGGCGCGGATCGTGATTGAAGCGGTTAGCTTGTTCGTAGGGGGCGATGTGCGCCTCCACGAGATAGGCTTGTTCCCCGTTCTCGATATCCACGTAAGACTCCTGGATGCTGACCTGCCCCGCGCGGATGGACTTGATCTCGCTTCCCTGCAGGGCGATGCCAGCCTCGTACTTTTCGAGCAGAAAATACTCGAACCCCGCCTTGCGGTTGGTGGCTACGACTTTGACGTTTTCGGACATGTTTTGATATTACCACAATCGCAAATCGTCAATCGTCAATCCTAAATCGAATTATGATTGTGTCATGTTCAACCTTCGCAAACAATTCCTGCTCGACCCCTCGATCACATTCCTCAATCACGGCTCCTTCGGCGCGACGCCGCGACCCGTCTTCGAGGAATACCAGCGCTGGCAACGCGAACTGGAGAGACAACCCGTCGAATTCCTCGGGCGGCGTTTCGCGGGGCTTATGGCGAAATCCCGCGCCGCGCTCGGCGCGTACCTGGGCGCGCCCGCCGACGACCTCGTTTACACCCAGAACGTAACCATCGCCGTCAACATCGTCGCTCGCTCGCTCGAATTGGGTTCCGGTGACGAGGTCCTTGCCACCGACCACGAATACGGCGCGATGGATCGCACCTGGCGCTTCTTCGCAAAGGAACGCGGCTTTCGATACGTCAATCGTCACATCGAACTGCCGATCACGTCGGAGGAAAAATTTGTCGAGGATTTTTGGCGCGGCGTCACGGAGCGCACGCGGGTCGTCTTCATCAGTCACATCACCTCGCCGACCGCGATCGTCCTCCCGATCCGCGAGATCGTTCGTCGGGCGCGCGAAGCGGGCGTCCTCACAGTTGTTGACGGCGCGCACGCTCCGGGTCAATTGCCGATGCGTCTCGATGCGCTCGAAGCGGATTTCTATTGCGGCAACCTCCACAAATGGCTGTGCGCTCCCAAAGGCGCGGGGTTCCTGTATGCGCGTCCCGATGTCCAGCAATTGCTCAAACCGCTGGTCGTCTCGTGGGGATACGAATCGGAATCCCCAAGCGGCTCGCGATTCATTGACCACCACGAGTGGTGTGGGACGCGCGACGCCGCCGCGTTTTTATCCGTGCCTGCCGCGATCCAATTCCAGGAGGATAATCGTTGGGATGAAGTGCGCGAGGCTTGCCATGCGCTCGTCGCTTATGCTCAAAAACGGATCTGTGAATTAACGGGAATTGCGCCGCTTCATCCTCAAACCGACGCCTGGTTCCGCCAAATGGCATCCGCGCCCCTCCCGGCGGATACGAACCCCCTCCGCCTCAAAAACCAACTCTACGACGACCAGCGGATCGAAATCCCCGTTTCCGAATGGAATGGAAAAAAACTGCTCCGCATCTCCGTTCAAGGATACAACTCAAAGCGCGACCTTGACCGATTGCTGCGCGCCTTATCCACGTTGTTGAAAACGGCTACAGCGCAATGAGATCGGAGTCCTCGTCAACGGACTGGAAGATAATCCTTTGTTTTAACACCAACTTCTTCATGACCAGTAATAAGCGTGAGAAATAAGGCATGTGGATAAGCTTACCCGATGTTTGCCAGCGCCAAAATCCCCATCCCAATCTGCATTATGGCTTTCTCATTATCGGGATTCACGAACTTCTGGACACGGAATTCATGGAGTGAACGGACTTTGTTCCATTTTTTCACGGAGGCATCCGTGTCATCCGCGTGATCCGTGTACAAAAGGATTTTTTGTCAAGTGATAATGAGAAGACCATACAATCTGCATGGAGCGGGGCAGGGCGAGAAAAGTAATCCCAAAGGCTTTGACAAAACACGCCGCCGGCGGACCGCTGGACAGCACGATCACCATCACCTACCTCATCTACCTCATCTACAAATGGGCGTTTCGCGATACTACCATCCAAATGGGGCAGGCTTCCGCGCTGGCGGTGGTGCATTCCAACAGGGTTCAATTTGATTGACACCCCCTGGGGCGTCATCCTGCCCGGTGTTGCCGATGCTTTTGGCGTTTTTATGATGACCCAGTTTTACAAATCCATTCCCAAAGAATTGGAAGAAGCTGCCATGATAGATGGCTCCGGGCGCTGGGGGACCTTCTTTCGCATCGTCCTGCCCATCAGCCAAACCCAATTGCTGACACTTGCTCTGCTCACTTTTCAAGGCGCATGGAGCAACTTCATGTGGTCCCTGCTAGTCCTGCGCAGCCCCGAAAACTTCACCCTGCCCATCGGCTTGCAATGGTTCCGCGGAGAATATTACACCTTGTATTCAGTCATCCTGGCGGGCTCGCTGTTCAACACCCTGCCAATCCCGATCGTCTTTTTCGTCTTCCAACGGTATTTCACTCGAAGCATCGCCTTCACCGGTTCAAAAGAAGGTTGATTCACGTCATCTCATCCTTTCACTCACCGGCTACCCATCATGTGGAAAATCACCGAAAATATCTTCGCCCTCCAAAAACAACATCACAAAGAAACCATTTTCACCATCGGAAACGGCTGTCTTTGCACACACGGCGGCTCCGGGGTCCACGCCTGGGAACTGGGAGAGGCGCTGGACCCCGGAAGATTGGATACGAAAAGGTATTTCAAACTGCTGGATCGGGCATTGCAAACCGTGCTCGATCCGTGCAGGCGGTCATGCGTTTCGGAACGATTGTTGTGATCTGTCGCTAGAACCGCAGGCTCCATGTTAATTCGGTGGGAGGAGCGGAGCCAGTTCAATTGTTTGATCATCCACAAAATGAATGTTCTTTGGAGTTGTACTTTCCAGGACTGCAAAGTACAGACCGAGTTGCGCGTACTCGTTCCCTGTGAGCGATGAAATCGGCAGGTTGAAAAATACCACCGGGCTTTCGTTGCCCTGATCGTCCACCACGCGCATTTCACGAAACTCGATGGCATTCATCAGGTCGGCGGGGCTGTTGGTCGTTTCGCTCTGAAGTCTGAAGGTGATCATCAGCGAACGGTAGCCTTCTTTCAATTGAAAGCCAGTGACTACTTGCGGCGCTTCCCATTTTGCCGCCAACACTTGAACGTTGATTCCGTTGACGATAATTGGTTCGTCAATTCCTGCAATTGGGATTGGGGTGAGGGTGGAGGTGGGTGCGGGCGTGGCGGTATTCTCCGGGGTAAATGTGGGCGCGGGAGTTTCTGTAAATGCAGGTGTCGAGGTAGATATAGGAGTGGAAGCGAAACCGCATCCCATCATCAAAACTACCAGAACTCCAACCGCAAGGATAATTATCCACTTTGCCTTTTTCATAACATTATCAGTACTTCACGAAAACAGCGCGTAATTTGCGCCCTCTGGCGCAAATACGGCGGTAGAGACCGCCTAATACGCGCTTTCGTGATCTACTGATT
>JABWAU010000113.1 GCA_013360875.1 Anaerolineales bacterium
TTGCGCATGAGTTCGGCTTCGTCGGGGCGTTCGGTGACCGCGCAGGAGATGTCGAGGGCGTGCGCGCCGCCATCCACCTGTTCGCGGGCAAGTTCGAGGATACCGTCGTAGTCCTCTTCGAGCAGCATCTTCTTGAACTTACGCGAGCCCTGAGCGTTGCAGCGTTCGCCGATGAGGGTAGGCGGAGGATCCTGTCGCATGGCAATCGCCGACATGGCAGAGGCAAGCTGAGGCGTGGATTGAAGCGGTCGCTTGGGATGTGGAAACTGATTCAGCTTGTCAACCAGCAACTTAAGATGTTGAGGCGTCGTGCCACAACATCCACCCACAACAGAAATATTATGCTTCGTCACAAATTCGTAGAGGTCGTTCGCAAACGGTTCAGGTTCGAGCGGATAAACCGCCTGTCCATCCACGTTGAGCGGAAGCCCCGCGTTGGGAATGCAAGAGACGGGGAGCGTAGCGTTCTCGCCGAGGATGCGGATGGGCTCGCGCATGTGCTCGGGTCCCGTGGAACAGTTGAGACCGATGACATCAATGCCCATGCCTTCGAGGATGGCGAGCGCGGCGTTGACATCGGTGCCAAGCAACATGCGACCCGTCGTGTCGAGCGTGACCTGAGCCTGAATCGGCAACCAGACCTGGGTCTCATCCATGGCTTTGTGCAGACCGATGATGGCGGCTTTGACTTCGAGAATATCCTGCGATGTTTCGATGAGCAGGACATCCACGCCACCTTTGATAAGACCAACGGCTTGTTCTCGGAAGGTATCCACGAGTTCATCGAAGCTGACGTTGGACAGTTCGGGGTCGTTGGTGGAGGGAAGTTTGCCCGAAGGTCCAATGGAGCCCGCTACAAAGCGAGGCTGACCTGTTTTCTCGGCATATTCATCAGCAAGACGGCGTGCAAGACTCGCCGCAGTTTGGTTGAGTTCGATAACTTTATCTTGCAATTTGTATTCCGCCATCGTGATGCGGTTGGAACGGAAGGTGTCCGTTTCGAGCACGTCCACGCCGACCTCGAGGAACGAGCGATGGACTTTTTCCACGGCTTGCGGATACGAGATGACGAGGTAGTCGTTACATCCGTTGTATTGCTCGCCGCCGAAATGCTCGGCAGTCAGGTTTTGCACTTGCAGACTCGTTCCCATTGCGCCGTCGAAGACAAGGACTTTCTTTTCGAGGGCGTCGAGGTAACGGCGGTTGGTGTATTTGCGTTGGGTCATGTATTTGTTTCCTTCGTAAAATTAATCGTTACAGATTTTAGATTGCCACTCTCTGCAAGCATTAAATTGCCAATAAATTCGACATTGTCGCCATTCACAATGATTCCATCATCGTCATGGCAGCCGAATATTTTGCGTTTATGAGTGATGGAATATTCAATCAGCTTTTTCTCAACTGAATTGATTTGGTTTATGTGTGGCAGGAACGCGAATTCAACCAGATTTAACGCAGAAAGGTCATTCAGATTGTGTGATGGGTTTTCTCCACAAATGTGAGTCGTTGAAATTTCGGGTGTCATCAAGATTGCGCCAGCGCTAACACCAATCAACACGCCACCATTTGCTACATAGTTGCGTAATAGAGGAATAAATCCGCGTTGACGAAGCCAATAGAGAAAATTGTAGGTCGAGCCTCCTGACAGATGGATTGCGTCACAAGCAAAAAGTTCCTTAGCTTTCTCGGATTCATACTCAGTTTCCAGTTCAAAATAGACTGATAGGTCAGCGCCCAATGATTTGTAATAAGTCTGTTGTTTCTTGAACCAGGTTCTTTCAGGGTCGGTAGAAGAAGGAATATATCCAATAATTGGATGTGGCTTGCCAATTAAATTAAGCAATTGCTCGTTCATTCTAGATGACTGATAAATTTGTTGATCACTGTAAAGAGCTATTTTGCGATGCATATTTTGATTCATTTCACATCAGGCGGCAGTGTCGTTCTTCCCGCAGGCGTCATCCTACCTTCGGCGATCATCTTCCTCGCACGATCCTTGTTCGTGTTCGTCCAGTTCGATTTTGGTCGGCGCGGCGAGAAGCGTAAGGCGTAGCGTTCCGCATCCATGCTTTTTTCGATGTTATCAATCCAGCCGAAGCAGATGGCTTCCTCCACCGCCTCCACATAATCAATGGACGGTTTCTTCGCGGCTTTCTTGTACTGAATCAACCAAATCTCTTTCTTGGTCTGGTGATTCTCGATCAGCCACTTGCGGAAGTCGTCGCGGTTCGTCACGTAAAGTGTTTCACCAATTTGCATGTCAACCAAACGCCTCAATGAACATCTTCAATCCGCCGATCACCAGCACCACCGCCAGCAACCGCTTGATCGTCGAGTTGCTGAATCGTTTGCTCCCGAATTCCGCGCCGAGATAGCCTCCGACCACCACCGCAACCGCCCACACGGGAATCGACGCGGGCAGATTGGAGATTCCCGCCGAGTGACCGAGCAATCCCGCGACGGAATTGACCAGGATGAACGCGGCGGAGACTCCCGCGGTGTGACGCGCGTCCGCCCAGTTCATCAGCACGATCAGCGGACTCAAAAAGATCCCGCCTCCGACTCCGGTCAAGCCTGCGAGGAGACCAATGGCAATTCCCACGCCGACGCCGATCCACACCGGGACGGGCGTATGCTCCGCGTTGTTGCCGTTTCCGCGCGTGGTCAGGAAGAGACGATACGCGGAATACCACAATACCGCGCCCACGATCGGTTTGTAGATCTGTGTGGGCAGAGTCAACGCGCCGCCGATGAAGGCGAACGGGATCGAGCCAATTGCAAAAGGCAGAAAGATGCGCCAAGAAAAATCCCCCGCGCGGTAGAACTTATACGTCCCGATGGCGGCAACGATGATGTTCAACGCCAGCGCGGTAGGGCGCATCACAGGCGCGGCGAATCCGAACAACGCCATGATCGCAAGGTAGCCCGACGCGCCCGCATGTCCCACGGAAGCGTATAAGACAGCAGTGAGGAAAAATAAGAAGGCAATAATGATGTCTGTTGTGGTGAACATAAATTCCTTTTGTTCAGACCCTAAAGGTCTCAGAGACCTTTAGGGTCTTCTTCCATTCCATTCAACAAAATCGCCTCTCGCAATGAGAGGCGGCTTGAATCAACAGTTCCTCTCTCATCTCCCGGACAATCCGTCCGCCGAAATTGGCACCGTAATTAATCGCTTGGTCTTGTAGTCACATAGTCTCGTGGTCTTTTGGCTATCAGACTAGCCGACTATTGGACTATTCGACTAACATCGGTTGCCGAGGCGTCACAGGGTCGGTCCCTCAGCCTCTCTGGATGAGCAAATCCGTAAATTGTTCACGCTTTATATCACGATGAGGAGGGACTGTCAAATAAAAATCGGCTTGACATCCGCCTGTTCCTGATTTAGACTTTCGGTTAAGTAAAAACTTAATCGAAATGAAAAAAGTCGAACCGCTCTCCTCTTTCGACAAGATCAAACTCCTCGCCGATCCCCGCCGCATGGACATCCTGCGCCACCTGATGGCATCCCCCGCCACGCTCACGCATCTCGCGCGGACGATGAAGCAGTCTCCCGCATGGATTCGTCATCATATCCTGACGCTTGAATCTGCAAATCTCGTCGAAGTGAGCGAGATCCGCAGAACGGGCAAGGTGACCGAGAAGTTCTATCGCGCCAAAGCCGACGCGTTGTTGTTGCAGGAGGTCATCCTCCCGAAAACGAAAAAGCCAGCTGTGATCTTTTCGGGGAGCCATGACATCGCGCTCGAAGGGATCGCGGAACATCTCGAAAAAAACGTCGTCCTTTTGAGTCTGCCCGTCGGATCGCTGGATGGACTTGTCAATCTCCGCCAGGGACTTTGCCAGATTTCAGGTTCGCACCTTCTGGATGCATCGGGTGAATACAACACACCGTTCATCCGCCACTTCTTCCCCGACCGCGATGTGGAAATCGTCACGCTGGCGTATCGCACGCAGGGATTGATGGTGGCGGAGGGAAACCCAAAGGGAATAAAAAGGATTTCGGACGTGACCAATCCCAAGGTCCGATTTGTGAACCGTAATGCAGGGGCGGGGACGCGTCTGTGGTTCGATGCTGAATTGAAACGCCTCAAAATCCCGGTTGAAAACGTCTTCGGTTATGACAGGGAAGTGAAGACTCATACCGAAGCCGCGCGGTTGATCGAAACAGGCAAAGCGGATGCCGCCCTCGGTCTGCAAGCCGCCGCGCACCAGCATGGACTCGACTTCATCCCGCTATTCGAAGAGCGTTACGACCTCATCCTGCCGCGGGAGAATGAGAAGACTCTTTTACCCCTGCTTGATTACCTGCAAACCGCCGATTTTCGCGCCGCACTCAACTCGCTGACGGGATACAACACGTCCCACAGCGGTGAACAAATCCTGGTGTAGTTGGCGTTAGGGAACGCAAACTACACAATGTATGAGGAACTCCCTGTGAAGCGAATTCTCCCAATCCTCTCAATTCTCGTTTTCCTTCTCGCCGCCTGCGTGCCGTCCGCGCCAGCCAAACCAAATCTGATCCTCGCCACCACCACCTCCACGCAGGACTCGGGTCTGCTCGACGTGTTGATTCCGCTTTTCGAAACGGAATCAGGTTACACGGTCCAGACTGTGGCGGTGGGGTCGGGTCAGGCAATGAAGATGGGGGAGGAGGGCAACGCCGATGTCCTGCTCGTCCACGCGCCCGCCGCGGAGGTCGCTTTCATGGAAAACGGATTCGGCAAAGACCGCGCGCTGGTCATGCACAATGACTTCATCCTCGTTGGTCCCGCGTCCGACCCGGCGGGAATCAAAGGCGCAGCGGTGGTGGATGCGTTGAAGTTGGTCAGTGATAATACAGCAGCCTTCATTTCGCGCGGCGACGATTCCGGTACGCACAAAGCCGAACTCGCCTTGTGGAAGAAAACGGAACTCGACCCGAATGGACAAAACTGGTATCTCGAATCGGGGCAGGGCATGGGCGCCACGTTGACGATTGCCTCTGAAAAGGGCGCATACACGCTGACCGACCGCGCCACGTATCTTGCCCTCAAGGGCAACCTGCAACTGGAGATTCTGGTTGAGGGTGATGCTGCCCTGTTGAATGTGTATCACGTCATCACGGTCAACCCCGAAAAATGGGACAAGGTCAATTACGAAGGCGCGCTGGCGTTCCTGAATTTCATGATCGCGCCGTCCACGCAGGAGGTCATCGGTCAATTCGGCGTGGAGAAATACGGTCAGCCGTTGTTCTATCCCGATGCCGATAAGACCGACGCGGATTTGGGATTGCCTTAGCATCCTGTCATTGCGAGGAGCGAACGGGGTGAGCGACGAAGCAATCTCCTCTCGTAGGTGGAGATTGCTTCGCCCTAACGGGCTCGCAAAGACATTTGGGAATAATATGTCCTTCGATTCCGAGATTCTTCAAATCACTACCCTTTCCCTGCAAGTTTCAGCCATTGCCACAGGCATCAGCCTGTTGATCGGTCTGCCGTTTGGCACGTGGCTGGCGCTCGGTAGTTTTCGCGGGCGTTCGTTCATCCTGAGCATCATCAACACAGGGATGGCGTTGCCGCCGGTGGTGGTCGGTCTCGTGGTGGCAATGGCGCTTTGGCGGAGCGGTCCGCTCGGAGAGTTGCGATTGATTTACACACCGGTTGCCATCATCATCGCGCAGACGATCATCGCCGCGCCCGTTGTGACGGGACTGACTGCCGCCGCGCTCGCCGCGCTGGATCCGCGCCTAGGACAACAACTCCTTGGACTCGGCGCTTCACGCTTGCAAATGATCTGGTACTTGTGGCGGGAGGCGAGACTGCCGCTTTTAGCCGCGCTCATGGCGGGATTCGGTTCTGTGATCTCGGAGGTGGGCGCTTCGATGATGGTGGGAGGGAATATCAAAGGTCAGACGCGCGTGTTGACGACTGCCATCGTCCTTGAAACCAGCAAAGGCGAGTTTGGAACCGCGCTGGCGCTGAGCGCTTTGTTGCTCATTCTCACTTATCTCATCAACCTTGCCTTGACGTGGATTCAACAGAAGGGGGCGCGGAAATGATCGCGATCAAGGATTTGCTCGTCCAACGCAATGGAAATGACGCGTTGAAAATCAATTCGCTGGAAATCGAAAAAGGTGAAACGCTCGCCGTCGTCGGTCCCAACGGCGCGGGGAAGAGTACGCTGCTCCTTGCGCTGGCGAATCTGCTCAAGCCCGCGCGCGGCGAGATTCAATTTGACGGGAAACCCATAACCAACTGGAATGACCTGGAGTACCGCCGCAAAATTTCGTTCGTGTTTCAGTCTCCGCTACTGATGGATATGACCGTCGAGCGGAATGTGGCGCTGGGCTTGAAGTTTCGTGGCGTCTCGAAGGAGGAGACGCGCGAGCGCGTGGGTAGGTGGGTCAAGGCATTGGGAATAGAGTCACTCTCGAAGCGCAGAGCCAGCCAATTGTCCGGGGGAGAGGCGCAGAGGGTCAGCCTGGCGCGGGCGTTCGCGCTGGATCCCGAATTGCTCCTGCTCGACGAACCGTTCGCGGCGCTCGATCCGCCCACGCGCGCAAAACTGCTGGAGGATCTGTCCGTCATTTTGAAGCAGGATCGTAAAACGGCGGTCTTTGTGACGCATAATCTGAACGAGGCGGCTAAATTGAGTCATCGGGTTGCAGTAATGATCGGAGGTGTATTGCGACAGGTGGGAACGGCAAAGCAAATCAAATTACACCCGGCGGATGAAACAGTGCGGGCGTTTTTGAGCGAGTTGTCTCAATGGTATAATCCCTGAAAACTTTTGGAATCCAGAAGCTCGTGTGCCCGAAAGGGTATGCTTTTGGAACTTCCACCAGCAAGCCGGTGGATTCCATAGGAGGCTGGATGTTGAAGATCGAGATCGTTTATTGCGCGGTCTGACATTACCTGGGCCGGGCCGTGAGCCTGGCGGAGGAATTGCTCAAGGATTACGAGCATCTGATCGAAACGCTGACGCTCGTTCCATCGGACGGCGGGCGTTTTGAAGTCACCGTCAACGGGCAGTTGTTGTATTCGAAATTGCAGACGCATCGCCACGCCGAGCCGGGAGAAGTGCTGGGGCTGGTGAGGAAGTTGGTTGGAGAATAATCGCGTAGAATGCGTTCTCTAACGCATTTACCGACGTTGGAGAACGTCTCCTGCGCAAAAATGGAGATGGGTTTCATGCCAAAAAAAGGACGCGTGTTTTCGGGAGCAAGACCCACGGGAAGGCAGCATTTGGGGAACTATCTGGGCGCGATCCAGAACTACGTCGCGCTGCAGGATGACTATGATTGCGTCTATTGCATCGTGGACGTCCACGCGCTGACGACGGTGGAGACGACTCAAGACCTTCGGCAAAATACAACCGAAATGGTGCTCGATTGGCTGGCGGCGGGCATCCGCCCGGAGGAATCCATTGTGTTCGTGCAATCGCACGTCCCTGAAGTGATGGAATTGCACACGTATCTTTCGATGGTCACACAGTTCGGCAAATTGACCGACCTGCCCACCTTCAAGGAGAAGGTCGCCCAGCAGCCCGATAACGTCAATTACGGGTTGCTGGGCTACCCCGTGCTGATGACGGCGGACATTGTTCTGTACAAGGCGGATGTGGTTCCCGTCGGCATTGACCAGGCTCCGCATCTGGAGTTTGCGCGCGAGGTGGTGCGTTCGTTCAATTACCGATACAACACGAAGGTTCTGATCGAGCCGCAGGTCAAGCACACCGAAGTGCTAAAAGTGCTGGGCATTGACGGAAAAGCCAAGATGAGCAAAAGTCTGAACAATCACATCGAACTCGCCTCCACGCCCGAAGAGACGACCGCCCGCGTGCGGGAAATGGTCACCGACCCGGCGCGCATCAAACGCACCGATCCCGGCAACCCGGATGTGTGCAACGTCTTCTCGATGCACAAGATCTTCTCCCCGCAGGAGGAAGTGGAGATGATCAACGCGGAATGCCGCCGCGCGGGCATCGGCTGCGTGGACTGCAAACAACGCTTTGCCGCCAACCTGAACAAACACCTCGAACCCTTCCGCGCCAAACGCGCCGAACTCGCCGCCAAACCCGGTTATGTGTCTGAAGTGCTGAACGATGGGGCGAAGCGCGCCCGGGTCATTGCCCAACAAACGATGACCGAGGTGAGAGAGGCAATGCAGTTGCCATGAATATGTAGCAGGCGCGGGTTTACCCCGCCCCTGCGATTTCAATTATGCGCGTTCTTATTCAGCGAGTTTCCCGAGCCAGTGTAAAAGTTGATTCGCAGACCATTTCCTCCATCGGAAAAGGTCTGCTGATTTTATTGGGCGTAGGTCATGGGGATGGGGAGGAGCAGGCAAGGTTCCTCGCGGAAAAAATTGCCAATCTGCGTATCTTCGAGGATGAACAAGGTAAAACGAATCTCTCCGTTTTGGACGTGAAGGGCGAGGCGATCGTCGTTTCGCAGTTTACGTTGTATGCCGACACCCGCAAGGGACGACGTCCCTCGTTTACCGATGCCGCGTTACCCGAAATCGCCGAACCGCTGGTGGATCGTTTTGCCGAATTCCTGCGGCGGCACGGCGTCCCAACGCAGACCGGTCAATTCGGCGCGCACATGGAGGTTGAAATCCATAACGACGGTCCCGTGACGATATGGCTGGAGAAATAAGGATCTCAAACGTTTTTCAACGAGTCTTGCATCGGCTCGTTATGCTCCGCCCTATCACGGCTTTTTTTGCAAGCAGGCTTCATCGAATTGACAACCAAATTTTGCAACTGACGGGTGGAAAGTTTACCGCCTCCCAATTGGCGGGCTGGCCGATCATTCAACTCACAACAGTCGGCGCGAGAACGGGAAAGAAGCGAACCATGCCTTTGATCGGCATTGTTGACGGCGAAAGGATCGCCGTGGTCGCCTCCAGTTTTGGGCGGGAACACAACCCGGGCTGGTACTACAACCTCAAGGCGCATCCCGAATGTGAAGTGTCCCTCAACGGAAGAACGGGGAACTACGTGGCTCGTGAGACGGAAGGGGATGAATACGAACGATACTGGCGGATGGCGGTCTCGATCTATGCGGGTTACGAAAAATACAGGGAGCGCGCCGTGCCGAGACATATCCCCCTCATGTTGTTGGAGCCGAAAAGATAATCAGTAGATCACGAAAATCCTGCGTAGGTCTGCGCTCTCCCCTGGCACTTGCACGCCAGAGAACGCCAAGTACGCGCTTTCGTGAAGTACTGATAATAAATTTGTAGCGGCGGGGTCACCCCGTCCCTACAACGAAAACGCCGGATTCCACAACGCCGCGTCCACCTGCACCGCCAGCGCACCGACGGAGAGCATCGCGTCGGCGTTTTCTTTTGTCCACACGCCTCCCGCGCCGATGATGGGAATCCCCAATTTGACGGCATTTTTTACGAGGTCCAGCGCTTGCGGAAAAAGCGAGGGACCATACGATCTGCCAGAGACCACCGACTTTTGACCTGTGACCAGCGACCCTCTCGGCGCGGCAATGCTGATCGCATCTGCTCCATTCTGGATCAAACGCGGACCCAAACTCAACACCTGTTCGGCATAGAGCGAAAAGATGAGCGGCAATTCGCCCAGACACATTTCGAGCGTGAGAAGCAGAATGTCGTCCGCGAGAAGCGGAGCAAAACCAAGTTCGACCGCTATCACGTTTTCGAACTCCTCCAGCATCCGCACCATGTTTTGCGTCTCTTCGGGACGGTCTGCCATGAGATGGACGATAATCGGCAATTCCGAACGCGACCATTTGGCTGAATACTTTTTCAACCCCTCTTTCAATCCGGGGTTCGGCAACCCGGTATGGAGCAGGAATCCGCCCGGGTATTCGACCAAAGCCGGTTGGGAAGTCGGCAGGCGCGGGCGGAGAGAGAACGGGTTCGTCACGAACGCACCGAAACTCTTCAGACTTCCGATGTCCTCAAAACTTCGGAAGTCCGGCGCGAATCCCAACGATCCCGCCGCGTTCATCAATGGTTTGCTAAAATACAGGTCGCGTTTCATTTTGTATCATAGCGCAAGATGCCATCTTGCTGCACAGGAGAACCATGCAACCCTTACATGGAATTCGCGTGCTCGATCTCAGCCGCGTGTTGGCTGGTCCCTATTGTACGATGGTTCTCGGCGATCTTGGAGCCGACGTCATCAAAGTCGAGTCGCCCGATGGTGACGAGACGCGCGGCTGGGGTCCGCCGTTTGCCGAGGATGAAAGCGCGTACTACTTATGCGTCAATCGAAATAAACGCGGCATCGTGGCGGATTTCAAAACGGAGGAGGGACGTGAGATCGTTCGCGGACTCATCAAACGAAGCGACGTGCTGGTCGAGAACTTTCGCCCCGGCTCCCTCGCCCGCTTCTCTCTTGACTTTGAGTCTGCCTCTGCCCTCAATTCGACTCTCGTCTATTGCTCGATCACCGGCTTCGGGCAGACGGGACCCCTGCGCGACAAACCCGGCTACGACTTCATGATCCAGGCCATGGGTGGACTGATGAGCATCACCGGCGAACCGTATGGCGAACCGATGAAGGTCGGCGTCGCGGTGGCGGACTTGTTCGCCGGGCAAAATGCGGTCATCGCCATCCTCGCCGCTCTTCAAGCAAGACAACACACCGGAAGAGGACAACACCTTGACATTTCCTTGTTCGACTCGCAAGTGGGGATGCTCGCGAATGTGGCAAGCAATTTCCTGATTTCGGGCAATCCCCCCAAGCGATATGGCAACGCGCACGCGAACATCGTCCCGTATCAGAGTTTCCAAGCCAGCGATGGTTGGTTCGTGGTTGCGGTGGGAAACGACAAACAGTTTGCGAAAATGTGCGAGGTCATTGGCAAGTGGGAACTGGTAAATGATGAGCGTTTTGCTACAAACTCCGCCCGCGTGCAAAACAGGGATGCGTTGATTGCCATCCTCAAACCTGTGTTCACGAGGAAGACCGTGAACGAATGGCTTTCCCTGATCGGCGACGACTTTCCCTGCGGACCGATCAACAACCTCGAACAGGTCTTCTCCATGCCGCAGGTGGAAGCGCGTGAAATGCTCGTTCGTATCCACCACTCCGCCATTGGCGCTCTGCCGGTAGTCGGCTCGCCGCTGAAATTCAGTGATACGATGGTGGAATACAAACTTCCGCCGCCGAGGTTGGGAGAGCATACGGAGATAGTGTTGCGTGAGTTGCTGGGGTATACGTCAAAGACAATTGAAGATTTGCGCAACAAAGGAGTCGTTTGATTATGCCTGCCGTGCGCGATACATCCCCAATAACGGCGGTTCAACGTGTTTGTGCCTCCTTTTGCGCCATCGCGTATTCATGGCGCGGGATTCGACGTTCGAGAGTTTCATGATCGGATTTAAAAAAAACCTGACAGGTCAAGCCGCCTGTCAGGTTTGGATCTCATTACGCCGTCTCTATCAAGCCCATTGCCGCGAGCATGTCTTCGTTGTTGTCGAACTTGAAGGCTTCGAGTCCGCGTTTCTGGGCTTCGGCAAGTTCCACGGCTTCCAGCCTCTTGATATCCTCTTTCGTTACAATGGGCTTGCCGAGGCTCTTCAATTTTTCGACGACCGCCTCCGGATTTGGCTCGATTGACTGTTTGGTCTGAAGATACTGCCAGACCGCTTTCGATGCATTCGTGCCATCCTTGCGGGCAACGCCGACAAGTCCCGAACTTGCCTTGCGCGACCAGCCTCCGACGAACACATCCTCGAACGGCGATTCGTAGGAGACGCCGTCTATTGGGAATTTGGGGTTTGGATTCTTCACAAATTCATTCCATTCGACCGGCAAACCGAAGGTCTCGTCCACTTTGTCTCCAATGGCGAAGATCACCGTTTCAACATCCAGCCGACGCTTGTTCCCGGTTCCCCGGGCTTTGGTGTCCCCGTCTTTTGCAACGAGGATATTGTCCTCGATCTCGACCTGGGTAAGTTTGCCATCCGCGTCGCCGATCATTTGAACGGGAGAGGCAAGAAAGATGAAATGGAAGCGCGTATCGGAGACTCGGGGAAGGGCTTTTGGGAGAGCCTCCAATATCGTGGCGCGCGCAGTTGCCGGGTCCTGATTGACCGCCTGCATGATCGGGGCAACGCGCTCGATCTCCGCATCCAGCGCGGCTTGATCGAGGTTGTCAATCACGTATTCCATTTCCTTCTTATCGAACTTGACCTCCGCCGGACCGCGGCGCACAATGGCAACCACGTCGTCCACTTTCTGTTCGCGGATGAGGAAGTGGGCAATATCGAGCATCACGTTTCCCGCGCCGATCACCGCGCACCGCCTCCCAAAGCGGAACGGCTTCTGGCTGTAGGGAGGGAGTTGGTTGTAGAAATAGACCACGTCCTTTGCATGATAAACCCCCTCGAGGTCTTCGCCGGGCAAGCCCAGCCATTTGGTCCCCTGCGCCCCAGCCGTGACAAGGATTGCCTGAAAGCCGAGTTCGCGCAGCTCGTCGAGGGTCAGATCGCCCTGTGTGCCGATGGTCACGTTCCCAAAGTAATCCAGGTTGGGCAGTTCCAGCACCTGCCTGAATTGCTTCCGCAAGCCGCTCTTCATCGTGTGCTTGGTGGGATAGATGCCATATTCCGCCAGCCCCCCCGGTTTGATGTCACGATTGAACAACGCAACGCGCGCGCCGAGGTTTGCAAGTTCGCGCGCGCCGAATAATCCTGCGGGTCCTGCGCCGACGACGGCGACGTAATATTGATGGGTCACAGTGCCTCCTTGAAATTTGACGAATTGTTTTGGATAAAAACTGTCAGATTATAGTCTCAAAGCGAGACCTCCTCAAGCGGAAATGGTTACATGACGGTTGTGGATTATGTCGGTTCGCTTTGCCTCCGGGATAGGTCATGTTCCATTGTAGGGAAAACAGGATCACATTTCAAGTGAAAAATGTCACAACTTGGGGCTTAACCTCGGCGGATGTGGTTTGCCCTGTCGCTCCCTCCGACGTGGGATGGGAAACCGTTACGCATTATCAGTACTTCACGAAAGCGCGTACTTGGCGTTCTCTAACGACAGGTTTGCGCTAGAGAGCGCAGACCTACGCAGGATTTTCGTGATCTACTGAT
>JABWAU010000206.1 GCA_013360875.1 Anaerolineales bacterium
GGGATGCGCGAAGAAGGTCATCTTCTCATACATGGGAAATCCCGGCGTCGGGTCGCTTCGCATCGTGCGCGGAGCGATCGAACGCGGCGAATTGGAATGGGAGGAATACTCCCACTTCGGGATGATCACCCGTTTGCAAGCGGGCGCATCGGGACTCCCGTTTTTGCCTATGAAGCAGACCGGAGCCGAGGATTTGGAGAAGGTCAACCCACGCATCAAACGCATCCCGGACCCCTACGGCGGAAAAGACGTGGTCGTCGTCCCTGCTTTGAATCCGGATGTCGCCATCGTCCACGTTCAACGAGCAGACAAGAACGGCAACGCCCATCTTTGGGGAATCATCGGCGAGCAGAAGGAAGCCGCCTTCGCCGCGAAAAAGGTCATTCTTACGGCGGAGGAAATCGTTGACGAATCGGTGATCCGCTCCGATCCGAACCGGACGATGATCCCGGGCATCGTAGTCAGCGCGGTCTGTCATGTGCCGTTCGCCTGTCACCCCTCCTACTCGCAGGGATATTACGACCGCGACAACGAGTTCTATCTCGCGTGGGATAAGATCAGCGAGTCGAAGGAACTCACCCAGAAATATCTCGACGAATGGGTCTTCGGCGTGAAGGACCGAAATGCCTACTGGAAAAAACTCGGCGAAAAGGCCCGCAAACGCCTGAAGGTCAAACCGCAGTATAGCGAGAAGATAAATTATGGAAGGTATTAATCCGCTGATCCTCACTAATCTACGCTGAATTTCAAGGAGGTAATATGGCTGAATTGATTTACAAGGATGAGGTTTATGCGATTGCCGGCGCGGCGATGGAGGTGTATAACACTCCTGGCGCAGGATTTAGCGAAGGAGTTTATCAAGAGGCGTTGGAGATAGAATTAAATCTGAGGAACATTCCGAACAAACCGCAGATGGATGTTTTTATCGAGTACAAAGGGCAAACACAGATCAACCCCTTTCCGGGATCAATTACCTGCAAACCATTCGCGAAGATTAGTGTAGATTAGTGGATGAATCATTTCGATCTCGGCGGCGATGGAGAGCCGCTTCACTTCCTGCACGCGAACGGCTATCCGCCCGAATGTTACAGCCCGTTATTCGAACATTTACAAAAGAAATATCGCGTCTTCGGGATGAAACTCCGCCCGCTGTGGGATGGAGCGTCGCGGGAGGGATTGAAAGACTGGCATCCCTACTCCGATGACTTTCTCGAGTTCCTGTCGAATCGCGCCTCTGAACCTGTCATTGGCGTCGGTCATTCCATCGGCGGAGTCGTCACCCTGCGGGCGGCAATGAAGGCGCCGGAGAAATTTCGCGCACTAGTCCTGCTCGACCCGGTGCTTATCGTCCCGCCGTTCATGGCAGCGTGGAATCTCGTCCGCGCCATTGGCTTGGGTGAACGAACGCATCCTTTGATCTCTGCCGCAAAGAAACGAAGGCGCGTGTTCGACGATCTGGACCTGGTTTTCGAAAGATATCGCGAGAGAGAGATATTCCGTTACATGAACGACGAAAGCCTGAAATTCTATATCAAGGGTATTACCAAGCCCAAAGTGGACGGCGGTTATGAACTGGTGTATTCGCCTGAATGGGAAGTTCATATCTATCTGACCGGCTTGCGCGACTTCGACCTCTGGCGTAATCTCCCCCGCTTCGAGGCGCCGACTTTGATCATCCGCGGCGCAGAAACGGATACATTTTCGGAAAATGCGGAGAAACTGATTAAAAAGAAAAATCCAGGGGTCCGGGTCGTCACCATGCAAAAAGCAACCCACCTTCTGCCGCTCGAACATCCGCATGAGGTGGCGCAAATCATAGATAATTTTGTCAGACCTGAAAGGATTTGAAATCCTGTCAGGTCTGTAGGAGAAAAGATGTCCGAACTTAAATATTCCTCCGCCGAATTGATGATCATCAACGCATCGCGCCTCCTGCGCGACGGCGACGTGGTCTTCGTCGGCGTCGGTCAACCCAACCTTGCCTGCAATCTCGCCAAACGGACTCACGCTCCAAACCTCGTTATGATCTACGAAGCTGGTGTGATCGGCGCGGAACCCGCGCGCCTGCCGCTCTCCATCGGCGATCCGACCCTCGTCAGCGGATCGCTTTCGGTGGTGAGCATGTACGATATATTCACAAATTACCTGCAAAAGGGCAATGTGGACGTGGGCTTCATGGGCGGCGCGCAGATCGATAAATACGGCAATATCAACGCCACCACGATCGGGGATTACGCGCATCCGAAAGTCCGCCTGCCGGGTTCCGGCGGTTCGCAGGAGATCGCCGCGTGGGCAAACCGTTGTTACATCATGACCCCGCACCAGAAGCGCCGCTTCCCTGAACAAGTG
>JABWAU010000114.1 GCA_013360875.1 Anaerolineales bacterium
TACCGCAAGGTTTACCTTGCGCCATGCCAAACGCAAAATGAATTTTGCGGTACCGCAAGGTTTACCTTGCGCCATACCAAACGCAAAATGAATTTTGCGGTACCACAAGGTTTACCTTGCGCCATACCAAACGCAAAATGAATTTTGCGGTACCGCAAGGTTTACCTTGCGCCATACCAAACGCAAAATGAATTTTGCGGTACCGCAAGGTTTACCTTGCGCCATACCAAACGCAAAATAAATTTTGCGGTACCGCAAGGTTTACCTTGCGCCATGCCAAACGCAAAATGAATTTTGCGGTACCGCAAGGTTTACCTTGCGCCATACCAAACGCAAAATGAATTTTGCCGTACAAACATCACGCCGCCATCTCCGCGACCTTCGGGATGATGAAACCCTTGTAACAGGCGTCAATGCACTGCCCGCAGTCCACGCAGAGTTTGTAATCAATGTCCACGCGGCTGGAGTCGGGGCGCAGGACGAGCGCGGGGCACTCGAAGGCTTCGGTGCAGAAGCGGCATCCGTCACATTCGTCCGTGACGACGACGGGAAGCGGATGCTCGAGAATCGGACTGCGGTCGTACAAAACGCACGGTCGGTCAGCTATAATAACCGCCACGCCGCCGTTTGGGGCTTGCGTGTGCGCGTGCGCTTCCTTTAATACTTCGGTGAAGTCCTCCTGCTCGTACGGGTCGGTCACTTTGAGGTATTCGACTCCGCAAGCGCGGACAAGGTCTGGGATGGACGCCTTGCGCGGCGCCTCCGAACCATCAGCCAATCTGTCGCTCGCGGGCGTCGGCTGAAAGCCGGTCATTGCCGTGGTGTGATTGTCGAGAATCACCAGCACGAATCTCGCGCCCGTATGGACGGCGTTGATCAACGGCGCGACGCCTGAATGCAGGAACGTCGAATCACCGATGGTGGCGATGATGGCGCGGTCGTCATTCGAGAGGCGGCTGGCTTGCGAGAATCCGTTTGCCATCGTGATCGAAGCGCCCATGTCCACGAAGGTATCCACGGCGCGCAGATTTGTTCCCAGCGTGTAACAACCGATGTCGCCAGGGTAGATGGCTTTCGTGCCGAACGTCCGCTTCATGGCGTAGAACGCGGAGCGATGCGAACAGCCGGGGCACAGTCGCGGCCGGCGCATCGGTAGGGAAAGCGTCTTGATGAACGCGCCCAGTTCGTTATCTTCGGGCGAAGCGTTGACTCGAATCCCCGCTTCGCTGAAAACTTTATGCAGAATCGAGAACATCACTTCGGGAGTCAACTCGCCTGCGTTTGGCACGCTCCCGTCGAGTCGTCCCCGCACTTGATTTCGATTCGGCATTTGCAGTTCGATGCAGGCGTCGGGTTCTTCAAGAACGATCACGGTCTTGTATCGAGCGCAGAAGGATTCAATCAATGTGACAGGCAACGGGTACGGCGTGCCGATTTTCAACATCGGAACGCGGACTCCCAATTCGGTTAGGGCTTGCCGCGCGGTGTGAAAGGCGACGCCAGAGGCGATGATTCCCACCGCGCCAATATCTTCATTTACGATGTAATTGTATTTCGATTTGGAAAATGCCGCGGTGATGTCAATCAACTTCTGGTTGAGTTCCGCGTGGAGTTTATTGCGCAGTTTCGGGGTTGCGGTCCAGTGGGACGGGTCCTTCTGGAATTTGGATGAAGCAGTTCTATCGAGGAAAGAAGCGCTTTCATCCGCGCTCAGGCTGACGGCATGACATAGCCTTGTCGTCGGGCGCAGGATGACGGGAATTTTGAATCGTTCCGAGAGTTCGAAGGCGTCCTTGACCATCTCGCGCGCCTCCGCCGGTGTGGACGGGTCGAAGACGGGGATTTTGGCGACCAACGCGAACAGCCGCGAATCCTGCTCGGTCTGCGATGAGTGGGGTCCCGGGTCGTCAGAGGGAATGATTAAAAATCCACCTTTGACGCCGGTGTAGGCGGCGCTGAAGAGCGGGTCAGATGCGACGTTTAGTCCCACCTGTTTCATCGTCACGGCGGCACGCAAGCCAGTCCATGTTGCGGCAAGGGCGACCTCGAACGCCACCTTTTCATTGACCGACCATTCGGTGTAAATCTCCCTCTTGAATTGTTTTTTATATTTGATGACCCCCGCCAGGATTTCGGAACTTGGCGTGCCAGGATAGGCTGTCATCAGGCGACAACCCTGCTCCACAACGCCCAATGCGATTGCTTCGTTTCCCGTTACCAGTTGGGAACTCATGAGCAATTCACTCATCGAAAACAAACACCGGTTCCTGATACAACCGAATTTTGTTCGCTTTCAGCCGCTGGCGAATACTTTCATTCAGCCAGCCGTTTTTTTCTTCGAGGGATGACGAAGCCCCGAACTTCTCAAGCGGGATATTCAATCCCAATGCCCTGCCTGGGATGAGATGGCGCGTCACTCCCATCGGAATTTTGCTCCCGTTCAAGGCAACTTCAACGATATCTGACGGCGAGAACACCGGAAAAGCAATAACCGCCGAAAGGTTGGGATACTCCCTGATGAGGAGGGGCACGTTGATGGTCGCCGTGCGATGAACTTCCGCCTTTCCCCGATACACAGAGACCAGCCGGCAAAGCAAATCCGCCTTGTCGCAGATATTACCCTCGCAAAGCACGGCGAATTGGGAGCCGTTTCGCATGATGATACACGCCTCGATGTCGCGGTTATTCAAACGCTGGATAGCCGTCGTGTCGTCTATTCGTTGAAGCGTGAACCCTTCGATATCGGCGAGATCCGCCAACAATTTATCCGGCGATAATCCCACGATCACGTGGTTCCAGACGCTGAGGTCCACCGTTTCCCCGTCGTAATCCACAATCTGCACCAGGACGTCGCGAAAGCCCATGGACCTCATCGCTGAAACGCGAGTTGCGCCATCCAGCACGATATATCTTGATTGATATTCCGTCACAATGGGTGGATTGCGCAGGAATCCATCCCGCGTGATGGAATTGATAATGCGTTGGACACGATATGGGTCGTCTTCCTCGTGCAGCAACAATTTCTCGAGCGGCACAAATCGCAGGCGGATTTCAGAGGGTTCAAGGGTACGCATAATACGCCAATCCTCTTGTATGTTTTCCTGAACCATTCATTCCTCCAACATCGAAGTCGGAGGAATGAACGATGAGATTATGCCCCCTGAAGAGTAACTTCCGGCAGTTCCTTCATGGATTCGGTAATCCTTTCGGCGGGATATTCGAAGCGTTTCAGATTCCCTTTCATGTACTCGTCGTACGCGCCCAAATCGAAGAGACCATGACCTGAAAGATTGAACGCGATCACTTTCTTGACGCCTTCCTCCTTGCATTTGAGAGCCTCGTTGATCGCGGCGCGAATGGCATGGGCCGACTCAGGCGCCGGAACGATGCCCTCCGCGCGTGCAAATATGGACGCGCCTTCGAAGGTATCCACCTGATCCAGGGCAACCGCTTCGATGTGACCGCTGTCAACGAGAGCAGAAACGTGAGGAGCCATGCCGTGATAGCGCAGCCCGCCGGCGTGAATCCCTTCCGGCACGAAGTTGTGTCCGAGCGTGTGCATCTTGACAATGGGCGCCATCTGCGCGGTGTCGCCGTAGTCAAAGGTGTATTTTCCTTTGGTTAGAGACGGGCAAGCGGTCGGTTCGACAGCGATGACCCGGGTCTTCTGTCCTTCGGTCAGATTCTTGTGGATGAACGGGAAGGTGAACCCCGCGAAATTGCTCCCGCCGCCGACGCAACCGATGACCATATCCGGATATTCTCCAGCCATGTCGAACTGTTTGATGGCTTCCAACCCGATGATGGTCTGATGCATAAGCACGGGTCCGAGTACCGAGCCGAGGGAATATTTGTATTTTCCATTGGAAGTGGCTGCCGCCTCCACTGCCTCCGAAATGGCAATTCCCAGTGATCCCAGACTGTCGGGATTGTCGGCTAACACTTTTTGCCCGTATTGAGTTTTATTGGAAGGGCTGGGGGTGACCGTCGCGCCGAAGGTCTCCATGATGATGCGGCGGTAAGGTTTCTGATTATAGGAAACCTTTACCATGTATACATGGCATTCCAGATCGAAGAAGTTGCAAGCCATGGACATCGCCGAACCCCACTGACCCGCCCCGGTCTCCGTGGTGAAACCTGTGACGCCCTCCTCTTTCGCGTAGAACGCCTGTGGGATGGCTGTGTTCGGTTTGTGCGAGCCGACAGGTGAAACGCCTTCATATTTGTAGTAGATATGGGCGGGCGTATCGAGCGCCTTTTCCAACCGCCTGGCTCGGTAGAGTGGCGACGGCCGCCAAAGTTTGTATATTTCGCGGACCGGCTCGGGGATTTCGATCCAGCGTTCCATGCTGACCGCCTCCCCGATAAACCGCATCGGAAACAGGACCGCCAGGAAGTCCGGAGTGACCGGCTCTTTAGTGGCGGGATGCAGCACTGCATTCCAAGCGGTCTTGGCCGGGTCAACCGGCATGTCCGGATTGATGTTGTACCATTCCTTTGGCAGATCCGCTTCGGTTAGAACGTACTTATTCTGATCGCTCATGGTTGCTCCTCACTTTGTTGATTTGAGTTATTTGAAGGTGGGGTTTGCTTAAGTTATTTGTCATCCATAACGTTTCTCCTATCCGTTTTCAAAACGTTATTTTCAGCCGCCTGAAATACGGCAATCTATTACGCGAAATCTATACTCCCTCTTTACAGCGCGAAAATAAACCCTTGCCAAGGGACGAAGCAACCTGATTGTGGAAACAAATTGTGAATAGCCGATCTGGAAAACAGTTTTTGGCTCAAAAATATGTCTACCGCTTCGAGCCGGCGTGATACTGTTGGGAGATTGGCGTCCTGTACCAATTCCCGGCCTTTGGCGATTCCACCATCCAAAAACCGATCCTGCCATGATCTCAACAAACGTGCATTCACGCAAAACCTCCAGAAATGAACGGATTTCATCCCCCAAAACACATCTCACTCTTATATCATACCGTCATTAAAGTGAGACATATTCAGTATAATAGATTTTGGGCGTTTGTCAACTTAAAATTCGGCTGGAAAAGTGCAATTACTCAGTTTTGGATTTCTTCACCGGACGAGAGGAGAATTTTCGAGCGACAAGTCAACGAAGGAGACCGGGATCGGCTCGTGGCAATTCAACAAATGACGCTGTAGCAAGAAGCCGTTCTATAATAAAGTTGCAGTTTGCTGTTGAATTTGTTTACATCCTGATCGTCGCCTCCCGCTCGGGACCCACCCCAATCCACTTCACAGGGACTCCCGCCGCGACCTCGATCATCTTCACGTAGTTTTGGGCGTTCGCTGGCAATTCCTCGAATGACCTTGCCTTGCTGATGTCCTCATTCCAGCCAGGGACGGTTTGATAGACGCACTCGACTCGGTCCAAGCCGTAGGCGTCCACGTCCGTGTAACGGACGGCTTTTCCGTCCAGTTTGTAGTTGACGCAGACTTGAATCTCCTCCAGCCCGCTCAGGATGTCCAGTTTGGTCAGGCACAGTTCGGAAACGCCGCTCAACTCCACGGCGGTGCGCACCAGTTCCAGGTCCAGCCAGCCGACGCGGCGGATGCGCCCTGTGGTGGCGGCGACTTCGCCGAACTTCCCGTATGCCTCGTTCGCCGTGTCGTGAATCTCCGTCGGCATCGGTCCCGCGCCGACGCGCGTGGTGTATGCCTTCGTCACGCCCACCACCTCGGTGATATAGCGCGGCGGGATGCCCAGCCCAGCCGAGGCGGCGGAGGGAATCGTCGTCGAGGCGGTCACGAACGGATACGTACCCCAGTCCGTGTCGAGGAACGTCCCCATTGCCTGTTCGAGCAGGAAGTTCTTGTTCGCCTTCAATCCTGCCTGCACGATGGGGAACAACTCCCTGATGTAGGGCTTGAGTTTCTCGTAATAACCGCGATAGGTTTCGCGCACGTCGTCGTACCTCAACGCATCCCCGCCCAGCGCGGCGATGATTTTATTCTTCAACTCCAACTGCACCTTCAAGCGCGACTCGAACGCGTCGCTGGCAAAGTCGCTCCAGCGGATGCCGTTGTAACTCACCTTATCCGCAAACACAGGACCGATGCCGCGCCGCGTCGTCCCTGTTGCGCCCGCGCCTTTCGCCTCCTCGTATAGCCCATCCAGAATTTTGTGATAGGGCATGATGACGTGCGAACGCGGCGAGACCCATAGCCGCCCGTCCACGTTCACACCCGCCTGATTGAGCGTCTCGATTTCCTCGATCAGCACGGCGGGGTCAATCACCACACCGCCGCCGATGAGCGCGGTCGCGTTCTGCGCGAAAATCCCAGACGGCACGAGATGAATCTTGAACGTGCCAAACTCGTTGATGACCGTATGCCCTGCGTTGTTCCCGCCGTTGAAGCGCGCCACATAATCCGCCCGCTCCGCGAGAAAATCCACCGCCTTGCCCTTGCCCTCGTCGCCCCACTGTGTGCCGATGATTGCTGTAACAGACATCTGACCTCCAATGTTTGTTCGTGCGCTAGAGAGCGCACACTACGCTGATATTTGTTACGCGTACTTGGCGGTCTCTACCGCCAGGCTTTTGACCGCCGACCTTCAACCTTCGACTTCCGCCTCCCGAATCACCTCATCCGTCAACTCGACCGCCAGCCCGATATACGACTCTGGCGAGAGACTCATCAGCCTCCCGCGCATCTCCTCGTCCACATCCAGCGCCTCCACCCAGACCCGATAACTGGTACTGTCCATCAAGCGTCCCCTCGTCTGTGACTTGAGCGCCTCGTACGCGTCGCTGCGTCCCGCCGCGCGCAGGATGGTCTGTGCTCCCTCGCTGACGACCTCCCAATGCGCCTGCAACTCCGCTTTGATTTTCTCCTCATCTGCCTCCACGCGACTCATGCCGCGTGTGAGGTTGTTCCACGCAAGCAGCGTGTGTCCCAGCGCCACGCCGAACGTGCGCCGCACCGTCGAATCGGACAGGTCGCGCTGCAGGCGGGAGGCTGCCAGTTTTTGGGTGTAGTGGGCGAGCAGTGCGTTGGCGAGACCGAGGTTGCCTTCCGCGTTCTCGAAGTCAATCGGGTTGACCTTTTGCGGCATGGTGGACGACCCGACCTCGCCCTCGACGACCTTCTGTCTGAGCCACCCATCGCTGACGTATCGCCAAACATCCTGCGCATAGCCAATAAGGAGGGCGTTGGTCAGTTGGATGGATTGGAAGTAGCGGAGCCAGTTATCGTTGGGCAGGATTTGGGTTGTGAGCAGGTTCGGCTCCAAGCCGAGGCTGTGGATAAAATCGCGGCTGAAGGCGGTCCAGTCTATGTTTGGGAAGGCGGCGCGCAGGGCGTTGAAGTTGCCGACTGCGCCTGTGAGTTTCGCTTCGAATTTGTGGCTGGCAATTTCCTCGCGGCATTTGAGGAGGCGGGCAAGATATACTGCAATCTCTTTGCCCAGGGTGGTCGGCACGGCAGGCTGACCGTGAGTCCGCGCGAGCATGGGGAGGGCGCGGTAGCGCTTGGCAAAGTCACGCAGGGAGGCGAGGAGGTTGTCGAGCGCAGGGAGGAGCGCCTGGTCGCGCGAGTTGCGCAGGGCGAGGGCTTGGGCGAGGTTGTTCACGTCTTCGGAGGTAAGCCCGATGTGGATGTATGGGTAAAGGTTGGCGGGGAGACGTTCGCGCAGAAAATATTCGATGGCTTTGACATCGTGCCGCGTGGTTTTTTCGTATTCCTGAATCCTGCGCGCGTCTTCGTCCGTGAAGGTGTCGAGGGAAATGCCTGGGGGTGGGCAAATGCCAATTTTGGAAAGAGCAGTTAGAAAGTCCAGTTCGAGGCGGGCACGGGAACGCAGATAGGCAAATTCGGAGAAGAAGTCTCGCAGCGGAGAAGTCTCCTTCTCGTAGCGTCCATCCAAAGGCGAAAGAGCGTGAAGCGCCGTCATCCATCAAGCATTATATAATACCCGAGCCGCAAATGGCGATAACAAGAGCTATTTGTGGCTGCAATGGGTATAATTCGGGCGGTTCGTTCTCATAAGAGTCGGCGTTAGAGAACGCCGAGTACGCAAGCGTTAGAGAACGCTGAGTACGCAAGCATTAGAGAACGCTGAGTACGCAAGCATTAGAGAATGCCGAGTACGCAAAAGCGCGCAGGACACGTTCTCTAACGTGTCGGAGATTTTTGGAGGCGGTATGAAAATTTTGCCCGATGTGGCTTTGACTTACGATGACGTTTTGCTGGTGCCGCAGTATTCCGATGTGGAGTCGCGGCGGGCGCTTTCGACGAAGAGCTGGCTGACGCGCAAGATTGCTTTGCAGTCGCCGATTGTTTCGGCAAACATGGACGTGGTGACCGAGAGCGAGATGGCAATTGCGATGGCGCGCGAAGGCGGCATCGGAATCATCCACCGCTTTATGACGATTACCGAGCAGGCGCGGCAGATCGAGCGCGTGAAGAAGGCGGAGTCGTTTGTGGTGGATCAGCCGATTACGATGACGGACAGTCAGACGGTGGGAGAGGTGAAGCGCATCGTGGATGAGACAGGCACAGGCGGGATTTTGATTCTCGATAAGGACGAGAAACTCGTCGGCATTGTTTCGACGCGCGATTTGTTGTTCGAGGGCGACGACGGCAAGCCCGTGACCGAGATCATGACGCGCGAGGTGCACAGCGCCGTGCCAGGCACGTCGCTGAAGGAGGCGGAGCAGTTGCTGCACAAGTTCCGCGTGGAGAAACTGCCGCTCGTGGATGCCGAAGGCAGGGTGGTGGGGTTGATTACGCTGAAGGACATCATGAAGATTACGCAGTACCCCAAAGCGACGAAAGACGCGAAGGGGCGGCTGGCAGTGGGCGCGGCGGTGGGGGTGCGCGACAAGGAGATGCGCCGCGTGGAGGCGGCGCTGCAGGCGGGCGCAGACTGCATCGTGGTGGACATTGCGCACGGCGACTCGCAACTCGAAATCGAGATGATCAAGAATATCCGCAAGCGCTTTCCCGAAGCGCAAATCATCGGCGGGAACGTGGCGACAGCCGAGGGGACGAAGCGTCTGATTGACGCGGGGGTGGATGCGGTCAAGGTTGGCGTGGGACCAGGCTCGATTTGCATCACGCGGCAGGTGGCGGGGTCGGGCGTGCCGCAACTGACGGCGGTCATCGAGTGCGCGGAGGCGGCGCGTCCGCATGGCATTCCCATCATTGCTGACGGCGGCATCCGCTACCCTGGGGATGTGGCGAAGGCGATTGCGGCAGGCGCCAGCACGGTGATGATCGGTTCGCTGCTGGCAGGGACGGACGAAAGCCCAGGCCTCATCATGACGCGGCGCGGTCACCGCTATAAGGCGTCGCGCGGTATGGCGTCGCTGACGGCGAACATCGAGCGCAACAAACGCGAAGGCAACGACCTGACCCGCGAGGAGATCGAGGACTACGTGGCGGAGGGCGTCGAGGCGGCGGTTCCGTATCGCGGCAAGGCGCGCGAGGTGTTAACTCAACTCATCGGCGGGCTGCAGTCGGGGATGAGTTACAGCGGCGCGCACACCATCGAGGAGTTTCAGCAGAAAGCCATTTTCGTGCGGATGACGGGGGCGGGGCTGAAGGAGTCGGGTCCGCATGATGTGGAAGTTTTGGGTTAGAAGGTTGACACGTTTGCACGTTTGCACGTTTGCATGTTTGAACGTTTAAGAGTTGGAAGGTCCTCGTACCCGAGCCCATCAACTTGTCAACCTGCTAGCTTGTCAACGTTTCAACAAGATTGGAGATTACCATGACCAACAACACACAACAATGGATCGAAAAAGACAAAAAGCAATTGCATCCCGTGTACCATCCCAAGTCACATGCCAATCCGCTGGTGATCGAACGCGGCGAGGGCGTGTGGCTCTATACCACCGACGGGCAGAAGATTCTCGACGGCATGGCGGGATTGTGGAACGTCAACGCAGGGTACGGACGCGAGGAACTCGCCCAAGCCGCCTACGACCAGATGAAGGAACTGGCGTTCACCTCCAATTTTTCGGGGATGACGAATCTTCCCTCCATTCGGCTTGCGGACAAACTCGCGGGCTTTGCCTACCCTGGGCTGAACACCACCTTTTTCACGTCGGGCGGCTCCGAGTCGAACGACTCGGCGTTCAAGACGGCGCGCTACTACTGGAAGCGCAAGGGCAAGCCGACCAAGTACAAGGTTATTGCGCGCAAAGGCTCGTATCACGGCGTGACGCTTTCCGCCACGTTCGCAACGGGACTGGAAAAATATCACGCAATGTTCGGTCCCGCACCCGATGGATTTGTCCACATCCCTGCGCCGAATCCGTACCGCTTCGAGGGCGAGATGAAACCAGGCGAGACGGTTGGTCAGGCGGCGGCGCGCGCGCTTGAAGAGGCGATCCTGCGCGAAGGAGCGGATACGGTCGCGGCGTTCATCGCCGAACCCGTGATGGGCGTCGGCGGCGTAATCGTCCCGCCCAATGACTATTTCCCGCTCGTCCGCCAGATTTGCGACAAGTACGAAGTGCTGTTCATCGCAGATGAAGTCATCACGGGCTTCGGGCGCACGGGCGAATGGTTTGCCCTCAAGCATTGGAACGTCAAGCCCGACATCCTTTCGTTTGCCAAAGCCATCACCAGCGGATACGCTCAACTGGGCGGCATCCAGATCTCGGACGAAATCCGCGAGACGATGGAGTCGGCGGCGGAGTCTGAAGCGTACATGCACGGCTTCACCTATTCGGGTCACGCTATGGCGTGTGCAGTCGGATTGAAGAATCTCGAAATCATGGAAAAGGAAAATTACCCCGCCCGCGCGAAGGCGCTCGGCAAACGCCTGCTCGACGGCTTGAAGACCCTGCTCGAATTTCCGTTCGTCGGCGAAGTGCGCGGACTGGGTCTGGTCTGCGGCGTGGAAATCGTCGCGGATAAAGCCGCCAAAACGCCCGACCCCGCGATGGCGATGAGAATCTTCAAAGCCGCGCAGGAACGCGGATTGCGCTCGCGTCCGCTGGGCAACACGCTGGCGTTCTCGCCTCCGCTGATGATCAACGAAGAGGAAGTGGACGAAATCGTCAAGCGGCTTGGCGCGGCGATGGATAGTGTTGGTGGTTAGTAATTGGTAAATTGGTGATTGGTAATTACCAGTTACCAATTACCAATTCCCAATCTCAAATCGCAAATCGAAATGTCCGTCTACCTCCACGACATTCCCCTCGCTCAAGCCCAAGCCCGCTTCCAGCAGGCGCTTCAAAGCGCGGACCTGTGGCGGGTTCTTGGATCCGAAACCATTCCCCTCGACGAAAACGCCTTGGGGCGTGTCACCGCCGAGCCGATTTGGGCGCGAATTTCGTCGCCGCATTACCACGCCTCCGCCATGGACGGGTTCGTCGTCCGCGCCGAAGATACGAGCGGAGCACAGCCAACGACGCCGATTCAGTTATCAGTGGTCAGTGGTCAGTTATCAGTGGATGGTGGAAAGGCGCAATACGTGGATACGGGCGATCCACTGCCTGAGTGGGCAAACGCGGTCATCCCCATTGAAAACACCGAGCCGCTGGATGCGAACGGGCAAATCACCTCCGCCATCCGCCAGCCTGCTTCCATCCGCATCCGCGCCGCCGTCGCACCGTGGACTCACGTCCGCCCGCTTGGGGAAGACATCGTCGCCACGCAGTTGGTACTTCCAGCGGGACATGTCCTCCGTCCCGCCGACCTGGGAGCCATCGCCGCGGCGGGGCATCAGGAAATCGTCGTTGCCCGCAAGCCGAAGGTGGCAATTCTGCCCACTGGCACCGAACTCGTCCCCATCGGCTCGAAACTCAACGCGGGCGACATCCTCGAATACAACTCGCTGGTGCTGGCGGCTCAGGTCAAACAGATGGGCGGTGAGCCGACCCGTTATTCGATTACAGAAGATAATTTCGATTTGATTTGCGAGCGGGTTGTCGAGGCGGCGCAGACACACGACCTGGTTCTGCTCAATGCAGGTTCCTCCGCCGGTGCCGAGGATTTCTCCTCAAAGGTTGTGGAAAAATTAGGCACACTTTTGGTACATGGCGTGGCAGTGCGCCCGGGGCATCCGGTGATCCTTGGCTTGAAGCACAAAGGACTGGCGAAGTTTTTTGAGACCGGTTCCAAGTCAGGCATTCAAGTCCAACATACTGCCCGCCTTCGCCTGATCCTTGGTCGCCTTGGTGCTGCGACAGCCCCGCACGATCTCGCACTTCCCGGCTTGGCCTTGCGCCCCCTCAAAGGCAGCCAAGCCGGTCGATGGGCAGTCTCAGTCAGCGGGAACTGGCGAATTACCTTTGAATTTATGGGGAAAGACGTGGATGCCGTGGACTACGAAGACTACCACTGAAAGGAAACATCATGCGCATGCACAACCCCCCACATCCTGGTGAAGTCATCAAGTCGCTTTGCCTTGAACCGTTAGGTATCACCGTGACGCAAGCAGCCGACGCCTTGGGAGTAAGCCGAAAAACTCTTTCGGCAATTCTTAATGGTCGGGCAGGAATCAGTCCCGAGATGGCGGTTCGCCTCTCGATTGCCTTTAGCACGACTGCTGAAAGTTGGATGAATCAGCAGATTCAGTATGACCTTTGGCATGCGGAACAACGGCGTAAACGTCTCCGCGTCATGAAATTATCCGCATAACGACTTATCCTATTTCCCTCGACCAACCATGCGCTTTGACCCTGCTCTAGCCGCTCAAGAAGCTTTTCACCAAGCTGAAGCTGAACTCGGCGCAGATTGGGAGACAGCCGTTGAGCTGGAAGAGACCTTTTCTTCCAATGCCGGTCCGGCCGCGCGCGAAGCCTATGAGGGCTTGCTCGCTTTGGCACAGCGATACCCTCAGGCATATTCCTTTCAGGCTTTCTGCATCTAC
>JABWAU010000012.1 GCA_013360875.1 Anaerolineales bacterium
CGGCGGCGCGGTGTTTTGCACCGCGACCGTAATCGCGTACGTCGACATGCCCATTCCAATGCACGAGTTACTGCCGCTGCAATCCTACCGCATGCCGCTGATCAAGGGACCGTTCACGTTTATCGTCACCAGCCGCGGCTGCCCGGCGGGATGCACCTACTGCATCAAGCACGTCAGTTACCAGTACTCGACGCGCATCCGTTCGCCCAAACTCATCATGGAGGAATTGTGGCAGTTGAAGAAACTGGGCATCCACAACATCCACATGTACGCGGACCTGTTCACCGTCAACCGCGACCAGGTGATCGAGTTGTGCAAACGGATGATCGAGGAGAACATCAAGATCAAGTGGACCTGCAACAGCCGCGTGGATTTCGTGGACGAGGAAATGCTGAACCTGATGGGCAAGGCCGGTTGCCGCCTGATCTCGTGGGGTATCGAAAGCGGAAACGAACAGATCCTCAAACACGCCCGCAAGGGCGCCTACCCCGACAAGGCGGAACGGGCATTGCGCTGGGCGAAGAAAGCCGGCATTATGAACTGGGGTTACTTCATCATCGGACTGCCCGGCGAGACGGAGGAGACCATCCGCCAGACGATTGACTTTGCCAAGAAACTGCCGCTCGACATCGCCCTCTTCCACGTCGCCGCGCCCTATCCGGGAACGCCATTCTTCTTCGAAGTGGTCGAGAACAAATGGTTCCGCCCCGGCACCCGCTGGGAGCAGGTGGATATGGACAAAGGCACCGTGTTGGATTACCCGAACCTGCCGGCGGAGCGGTTGCTCTACTGGCAGAAACGCGCCTTCCGAGAATGGGCTTTCCGCCCCGGTCCTGCGATCACCTACCTGAAAATGTTGATGTACGATTGGTCCACGATGAAGACCGCCATAAACGTGGGTTTGCAGCACATCTTCTGGTCCACCTCCGATTCAGGCGCGCCGGTCGGCGGGGCGGGATGATCTTGCCGGGCAGTTTGGGAGACAGGATCCTTGCGTCAACTGATTGACAGTCATCGCTTTTCCCTGCTCGAACCGATACTCGTGGCGCTTTGCGGAGCGGTCTGGATGATCGAACCAGAATGGGGGATATGGTTTGTCCCGACCGCTCTAATTCCAGTCGCGTTGCGAGTCGTCGTCGGAGGAATTCGATTCCGTTCCATTGACTGGCTGGCGTTCGTGTTCCTCCTGACCGCCTGGGCGGGTTATTGGGCGGCGTACGATCCATCCACAGCCTGGAACAAAGCCTGGCTGGTCGTGACCGCCGTCCTGTTGTATTTTTCATTGAAGGCGCAGCCGGAACAAAACCTGAAACGCGTATCGGCGTTTCTGTTCTGCCTCGGCGTTGGCGTTTCGCTTTATTATTTTTTGACCCACGATTTTATAGCGACCCCGCGCAAACTTGAATTCGTCAACCAACTGGGACGCTGGATCATGGGCATCCGTCCGCAGACCGGCTGGACCCCGATCCATCCCAATTACGTCGCGGGGATGATCGCGATCGCGATTCCGTTTATCGTCCATCCCGTTTGGATCAATATAAAGAAGGATGCCCTCATCCCGATATGGCTCTGGCTGGCGATTGCGCTTGGTTTGGGGATCTCCACTCTCGCGCTGGTGATGGCGACTTCGCGCGGGGTGGTCTTTGCCATTCTCGTCGGGGTGGGGGGATGGCTTCTGTGGAGGGGAATGCAATTAAACGGAATCAGGCATCGGCTTAAGAGCGAAGCGGTTTTTCCCATCCTGCTGTTCGTATACCTGTGCGCGATGGTGGCGTTTCTTTACGTTGGTCCCGCCCGTTCGGGCAGCATCTTTTCGGGTAATTATTATTACGGCAATGGAAGCCGCGCGGAACTGTTTTCGAGGAGCCTGTATCTTCTTTTCGATTACCCGATCACGGGCGGCGGGCTGGGCTCCTTCCCCGGATTGTATTCGCAATATCTGTTGGACATCCCGTTCTTCAACGTGCCGAACAGCCACAACCTGTTCCTTGACGTTGGGATCGAGCAGGGCGTGTTGGGTGGGCTGTCGTTTTTCCTTCTTTACATTGCCGGTCTATGGGCGGTTTCGCGCGCCATCGCCAGGGGACGCGGAGACCGGACCTTTCAATGGATCGTATTGTTCTCCCTGATCGTCGCCTTCGTTCACGGCATGGTGGACGATTATTTGTACAACGGCGCCGGGACAATGCTCTCGCTCTTCCTCGTGGGTCTATCCATGAACGGGCAAAGTCAGGCTGGCGAATCGTACAGGAGCAGGATTGATCTTCGGACCGTCGCCGTTATTGCGGCGATCTGGGCGCTCGTTGCCGCGGTCAACCTGAATCAAATTCGGGCAATCTGGTACGCGAACCTCGGCGCGGTCCAACTGGCAAAAGTGGAACTGGCTGGATTTCCAAACAACGGATGGGCGGGATATGATATAGTCGCGCGCCTGGATGTGGCGGACGCCTCGCTTCACGCCTCCCTTCGATTTGATCCCGCCAACCGGACCGCGAACCAACGCCTCGGCATCATCTCCATGTATCGCAGGGATTTCGACTCCGCGGTCGAATATCTCGAAGCCGCCCGCGCGCAAACGCCGGCGCACAGAGGCATCGTCAAATTGCTGGCTTATTGCTACATCTGGCGGGGCGACATGGAAAAAGCGCGGGAGCTCCTGTTCCAGATCCCCGAAGCCCGCGAGGAATTGGACGTATATATTTGGTGGTGGAAGGCGCAGGGCCGCAGCGACCTGTCGGAAAACGCAAAAACGGCTTTGACTGTTTTGGAACCTCCCTCTCAACCGTGATTGGATGAAACCCCAATGAAGAATCGAAAATTATTGACGAACATGACGATAGCCCTGGCATTGGTCCTGGCAGCATTCCTGAAGTCCGCTCCGCAGGGCTACGCTCAGACAGACCAGGACTGGTCGGACCCGGTGAATCTATCCTTCTCCGGTTCCGCGACCAACCCGGTCATGGTCATTGACCTGCGCGGAACCATTCATGCCATCTGGGTGGATGGCGTGGACGGGTATAAATACGCGCAAAGCCCGGATGGAGGGATCACCTGGTCGGAACCGCGAACCGTCAAGTTCCCGTTTGGACCGAAGGATCCGTCCCCCTTCCTGCTGGCCGATTCGAACGGATCCATTCATATATTCTGGATCTCCAGCGACCAGAGTCTGTTCTACGGACAAGCCACGCCCGTTGACTTTCCCGAACCCGGCAACTGGAAGACGACCTCCCGCCTGGCGCGCGATGTCCTGGCTTTCGACGTGAGCCTGGATTCCACCGGCGCCCTTCACCTTGCCTACGTGCGAAAAAGCACGACGGAAGCAAACCCTGCCGGTGTTTATTATAGGCAATCCATCATCGGCGGGGGGTTCTGGTCGGAATCGAGAAGGCTGTATGAAACGGAGTACTTCCGTTCCGCCAAACAAAGCGACGTGTACGTGCGGGTCAGCGCGTCGAACACCCGGCGCAACCAAAAGGTATTCGTCACGTGGGACAACCGGGCGCAGAAGCGCGTGTTCATGGCGGCGTCCAATGATGCAGGGCAGACCTGGGGGGAGCCGCAACAGATTCAGGGACCCGAGGATACTGGCGGAATCGACGCGCCTTTCAACCTGACCGTGGCGGCGTTCGGAAACAACGTGCTGCTCGTCTGGCAGGTTGGCGAACCCGGCTCCTCGAAATGCACCGTCTACAGTCAATGGTCGGAAAACGGGGGCGAAAATTGGGGGGATATTGTGGCGGTTCTGGGAGGGCGTTCCGAATGTCCTTTAAGCACGAAGATCATCGGACGCGACGAAAATTACATGTCGGTTCTTTTAGTCGGACAGGTCAGTCCGATCATGGTCGCCTGGGATGGCGCGCAATGGAGCGATCCGCAGACGCAGACCCAACTTCCCTCCTTTTCGAATCCGTTGACCTTCGACGCCATCCTGTTGGGATGCCGCTTCGATCTCATCCAGAACGACCGTCTATACGTGGCGGGATGCGATCAGGGACGCGGCAAGGACGTCTGGTTTTTATCCCGTCCCTTGACGCCGGTGAAGGATTGGTTCGCTCCCTCAGTTTTCTGGGGCGAGCCGGACGCGCTGACGGTAAAGTCGGAAAACCCCGAAAGGATTTCCAACTTCCACGCCGCGCCGGACAGCGAGGGAAACATCCACGCGGTCTGGGTGCAATCCCCGGTTTCGATAGGAAGCGCGTCAAGCATGGCGATAAAATACGCCCGCTGGAATGGGCGGCTGTGGACCGCTCCCGAATCCGTTATCACGTCCCTGAGTGGCAAGCCGTTGCAGGTGGTGGTGGCGGCGGATCCCCTTCAACGACTGCTTCTGACCTGGATTGATAGTTACAACGGCGATCTGGTCTTCAGTTGGGCTAATTTGGAGCGGGCAAACCTGGTCTCCGAGTGGGTGGGCGTGACGGGCTTGCCCATTCCCTCCCGGCTGATCAATTCTACGGATGTCGTAGTGGATGGCGCGGGGCGCATCTTTACCGCCTATGTCGTGCCGGTCAACGAAGAGAGGGGAATCTACGTCACGCAGTCCGAAGACAACGGAAGCACCTGGTCTGCGCCGGTGCGCGTCTTCGACGCGGTCGAGGCTGGTTGGGAACGGATCGAACAACCCAAAATCGTCCTGGATTCGAGAGGCGTTTTGCACCTGGTTTTTGTCCGCGCCGCAATACGATTGGGACAGCCCGAGGGGTTGTATTATTCCCGTTCGGAAGATGGCGGGTTCACCTGGAGCGATGCCCAACTCCTCACCGAAGGCGAGATTCAATGGGTCGAAGCCGCCTCGTATGGCGAACAGACCGTCCACGTGGTCTGGCAGGAATTCGATGGATTGGTCTTCGCCAACGTGTCCCAGGTCTCGCAGGATGGGGGGGTATCCTGGGGCAAGCAGAACAGCATCACCGGCGTGAATGAAACCTCGACCCTGGTTTCGCTGGCGTCGAATGGAAGCGGACTGCTCCATTTCATCCAGACGGTCAGGAAAAGCAACGGCGACGAATACAATCGAAAGAGCCTCGTGCTTCAGGATTGGGAATGGGATGGAACGACCTGGAACCTCGAATTGACCAAGGATGTCGTCCTCAAGGGCGCGGGGATAGATTACTCGCTTTTCGCAGGCGTCACCTCCACAGGTTTTCTGGGCGTCTTCATACCCTTCGAATATACCGACCCTGACGGGATAGTCAAAAGCGAGATCCTCACTTACAGCCGGTTTATCGAGGGGGCTGGAAGCGACCAGCAGGCGGAGGCTCCGATCGTCCCCACTCCCATCGCAGAATCGGACGCGGCGAATGATTCCGCTTTGCAGCCCACGCCCACGCCTGATTTTTCGATCCTCTACAACGATAACGTATCCACCTCCCCGATTCAGCGGAACGTCACCGGGCTGGTTTTGATTGGGGTCGGGATACTCGTCACCCTCTTCCTGGTCTTTTGGCGGCGGCCCGTGAAAAGGGAACAATGAAATCTTCGAAGTTCCTGTTTGTCCTCGGCGCGATCTTCGTCCTGCTGGTTGCCGGGCTGGGAAATCAGCCGGTCTTTGCCGGTAGATCGCAGATCTGGTCTCCCGATGAAAAGGTGCCGGGTTACCTTGACGATACGTTCACTCCCTTCGTCCTGGCGGATCGGAACCGAACCATCCATGCGTTTGCCAGCCAGTGGGTCGAGAACAAGGGACGCCGGCGCGCCATCGTGTATCGGCAGTGGACGCTCAGAGGTGGATGGACGCGCCCGGTGGATATCATCCTTTCGCCGACGGACGGGGACGCAAATTTCGTGTGGGCATACCTGGATTCGTCGGACGTCTTCCACGTGATTTTCACCGCCACCCAGGCGCGCAGAACGGCGGTCTATTATTCCAGCGCGCCCGCCGCGAACGCGGACTGGGCGCCTGCATGGTCCCCTCCGATGCTCGTGGGGAGCGACGCCCTGGGTTTGAACAGCGGCGCCATCATCGGCGACGAACGGGGAAACCTGGTCATCATTTATAGCGGAAACCGGGACGGGAGCGGCATATATTCCATGTACTCCGAGGATTCAGGCAAAACCTGGTCGCTGCCTTCCCCGATATTCCTCACCTACGATACCACGTTGAGCGCCTTCAGCCTGCGCCTTGCCCGGGGGTCGGAGCGGAGGGTGAGCGCGGCGTGGAACGTTGTGACAAACCTCGGCGTGGACGAAGCGTTGTACTTCGGCAGTTTCGACCTGGGGGAACTCAAATGGAGCGCCCCCGTCGAACTGGAACGGAGGATAGACCTCCCGGATTATTTCGGGCCCTCCTTTCCGGCGCTGGTGGACAACGGCCGGGAGATCGTCATCGTGTATAACAGCGCGAATCCATTCAGCGGACGCCCCGTGAACGCCGGACGCCCGATTCAACGCGTCCTTATTTCCACGAATGGCGGCGCGTCGTGGAACGAACCTTTGGACCCGTTCCCGTTTCACGTTGGGAGGAGCGGCGAGCATACCCTGGTGCTGGACGGGAATGGGAATCCTCACACGCTGTTCGTTCAACGTATCGAATCTGCGGACGAAAACGGCAATTATTCCATTATCGGCGGCGTATGGCATAGCGTATTCAGTAACGGCGCCTGGACCAACCCGGACCGGTTTGTGACGACCGTTCCAGCGCACGATGTCCGGGCGGCAGTCGCCCAGGGAAACGTCCTGCTCGCGGTGTGGCGTCAGGACCCCGGCCTGGGATCGAACGGCGTCTGGTATTCCTATCTCACCCTGGATGTGCCGGAGTTGCCCGTGACGCCGCTTGCCAGCGTGGCGGCGCCCGAACATGTGAGCCTGTTCCCCACCGCGTTCCCCGAATTGAACACGCCTGAACCATCCATCCCGCCCAACCTGCTGGACGACGCTCCGCCCTCCAACCTGGGGGGCAACCCTGCCCTGCCCATCATCATCGGCACTGTGCCTGTGGCATTGATTCTGATCGGAGTGATCCTGGGCTATCGCTTCCTCGCCAACCGCCGCGAACAGGACGAGTGACGCATGGGATCCATCGTCGGCTTTACCCTGTTCAATGATTTGAAGGAAGTCGCCGTGAAACGACTGCTCGCGGCGCAGGAACGCGCGCTTTCCTTCTTCAAGGACCTTGAGCGAAAGTCCCTCGCGCTGGGAGAGACATCTCTGGAGGTATGGGGTCACAGGGAGATTTCCGAACGGATTCATCCCATGTCGGACGGGTCCCTGCTCGTTTTGATCGGGTCGCCTCATGGCAGCGTGAAGTGGGAGGAGGCGCGGGAGGCCTTGCACTCCGACAAATTCGAACTCCCCTGGGATGGGCGCGTCATCCTTTTGCGAATCAGCGCGGACGGCAGACGCTGGACGATGTGGAACGACTGGCTGGGAAGCATCCCGGTCTTTCATGCCGAACCTGGAAGCGGACGCATCGCCTCCACGCTCGAACCTGTTGTCGTCGCCTCAGCCGGGTACACCCCCGACGATTTCTTCCTGCCATCCGTGGTCTCCCTCCTCATCAATGGTCATTACCTGGGCGACTGGACTTTGTATAAAAACATGAAGACCATTCCACCGGACAGCCTGATGGAATGGGACGAAAAAGGCTTTCGCACAAAAAAGCTTTGGACTGTCGAACCAAGCCAAAGCCGGTGGGAGGCGGGCTGGGACGATCTGGTGGATGAAATGCATGAGCTATCCCGCCGGGCTGTCGCGGATGCCTTGAAGTCTCATTCCCATTGGATATTGCCGCTTTCTTCCGGGCTGGACTCGCGTTTGATTGCCGGTGTGGCGGCAGAGGTTGGTGCAGATGCCCATGCCTACGCGTGGGGGGCGCCGAACACAACAGATGTAGTGTATTCGCAGAAAATTGCACGGATGTTGGGGTTTCCCTGGAAGCGCATTGACCTGCCAAAGGATTTCCTGAAAAGATACACGCCGCGTTGGGCGGATTGGTTCGGGAGCGCCATGCACTTCCACGGCATGTACCAGATGGCTTTCCTGGATCAGGTCAGGACGGAACCTTCAGCCCCGATCATCTCCGGCTACATTGGCGATGTGCTGTCTGGCGACTCGACCAAGGACCTGGATGCAGTCCACAGGGTCCGCAAAAGTTATCAACTTGAGAGTGATTGGTATTGTCATTGGACGGTGGAAGAGGTCCGCTCCCACGCGATATTTCCTCTCACGGAAGCCTTGGAAGCCAATGCCGATGAATTCAAGAGGCAGATCAGTTCCCTGCCCGGGGCTTTTTATCAAAAAACGCAATTTCTCGAACTCTGGAACCGCCAGCGTTATTTCACAAGTTTCCAGTCCATACTGTCCGATTACTGGCGCGGCGTGGCAAACCCGTTCATGAACCGCGAATATGCCCGATTCTGTCTCTCCATTCCCCGCATGGCACTGGATGATCGCTTGTTGCTTTCCGGGGTCTTCCGCCGTTATTACGGCAGGCTGGCGGTCATTCCGGGGACGTACGCCAAAGACCCGTTCATCCTCACGGGAAAATACCTGATCAAACGCCGCATGGTAGAGGTCCTGCCGCCGTCTCTTCACCGCGGACCGCTGCGCGGCTTTGGCAACGTACAACTCCGCATGGATATTGCCTCCGTCCAATCCACGGGCAGGGATGCGCTCTGGCCCCTCTTCGAAGCCCGCGAACGACTCTCGGAATGGCTGGACTTCAGCCAGTTGGAGCGCGACTTTCAGACGGTTATGACCTCCCGTGAGGATATCCGCCCGCTTCGGAGATTGCAATCGGCGCAGACGCTTGCCTATCGGCTGCTCGATCCCCTAGGGAGGAACATTTGAATCATCCAAAAGTGAGTGTTGTTATTCCAACCTATGGGGGCGCTGACTATCTGACGGATGCCATTCGCAGTGTGCTTGCGCAAACCTGGCAGGACTTTGAATTGATTATCGTCAACGACGCGTCACCCGACGACACGGATAAGGTGGTCGGTCAATTCCAGGATCCGCGTATCAGGTATATCCGTCACGAAACGAACCGGGGGGTGGCGAATGCCCGCAAGACCGGCGTCATGGCGTCTTCCGGCGAGATCATCGCCCACCTCGACCAGGACGATTTCTACCATCCTGACAAACTTCGGATCCACGTCGAATTTCTGGATCAACATCCGGAGATCGGATTCACCTACAACTCCCGCTTCGAACTATACCCATCCTCCTGCTCTGTCCGCGAAATATTGCGTCCCTCCCCGAACCTCACCCTGGCGGATTTCGTTCTCTCCTTCCCTTTGGCGCCCAGCGTATGGGTTCAGAGGCGCGAATGGGCGACCCGCGAGGAAATCTGGGAGGAGCGTACCTTCTACCGCGGCCGTGAGATCGTCATTTGCGGGCGGCTCTTCATGGCGGGATGCAAATTCGCCATGATTGACCGGGTGTTGAATTACCGCCGCTACCACAGGGACAGGCGGGTGAACAATATTCCCCGTCAATGCGAGGCGGAGCGAATCTGCCAGCAGATCATCTTCGATGACCCGCGCTGTCCGCCGGAAGTGCGGGTTTTGAAGGATGCCGCCTCTTCCAACATCTATACCATGTGGGCGTATGTTGCCTATCTTCAGGACGATTATGAGACCGGGCGTCATTTTCTTCGAGAAGCGGTGCGCCTGACCCCGTCCCTTCTGGATGGAACGCCTCCACCACTGGTCAACGAATTGATAGTGGACAGTATTGACGATGAAGGGAGCAGCCTGGAGGAGGTTTCGAAAAAAATCTTCGAGAACCTGCCGCAGGAATTGGCTGGGCTGGCTGGATACCACCCCTGGGCGGTGACGAGGGGATATTTGATGCAGGGCGTGCGCGCGCTCATGTGGAACCGCGCGTCCGACGCCGACGAGTACTTTTCTCACATTACCCCATCCGTTTTCCAGGTGGATGATCCGTTAATGCAATGGTTGATTTCCCATCTGCTGGCATACGAATCTGAGTACGGCAAAAAGGCGGTGCTGGGAATCATCCGGCGGCTTGCCTCCCGATTCGAACGACTTGGCATCACGCACGCCCATCGCACATTGGAGGGAGCCTATTTTTCCAGCAGGGTGTTCGATGGGTATCGGATGGGCGCGTATGACAGAGTATGGTCGAGCATCCTGCGGCTGTTTGTGAATCAACCATACCTCCTTTTGCGCAACAAGGGATTGGTGTCCGTTCTTTTGCATACCATCCCGTTCTTCGAATATTTTATCCGCTGACACGGGCGGGGAAAGAACATCATTTTGAAAAAAGCGATTGTGTTGGGTGTGGGCAATGCGCAGGTTGATCTGATCCGTTACCTGAAAGCGGATGGCTGGTGGGTGATCGGGTGCAGTTACCGCCCCGAGGGCAGGGGCTTGGAATACATTGATCGGTTTGCCCACTTGAACATAACGGATGTGGATGGCATTAAACGTCTCGCCTGTTCCGAAAAAGCCGACCTGGTCTATTCCATCGGTTCGGATCTGGCGATGCCAACCGTGGCGAAGGTCTCTTCCGCGTTGGGGCTGCCCGTCTTCGTCCCTAAGGAAACGGCGGAAATGCTGCAGAACAAGTTATCGCTTCGCCGGTTTCTTGCCGTTCATGACATCAGCCCGATTCGGCACAGGAAAGTGTGCGGACCGGATGATCTGGAAGGTTGGGAACATTTTCCATCAATTGTCAAGCCTGTTGACAATCAGGGACAACGCGGCGTCTTCCTTGCGAATTGCATGGAGGAGGCAAAAGCCGGCATCGAAAATTCGCTTCGCTTCTCCCGCAGCAGGGTATTGATCATCGAGGAATTTCTCGAGGGTCCCGAGGTTTCGGTAAATACTTTTGTCGTGAACGGCGAGACGGTCTTCAGCGAAGTGTCCGACCGGTTGGTGGTGGAGGGATACGCTGGCGGCATCCCCCGCGGTCACATTTACCCTTCCGTATATTGCCCGCCGGCGACGATGCTCGAAGCCCAAAAACTGACGCACCTATGCAACCATTATTTGGGAGTAGAGAATGGACCGGTCTATTATCAGGTGATTTTGACCTGTCATGGTCCCAGGATCGTCGAAGCGACGCCCCGCCTGGACGGCTGTCACATGTGGCGGCTGATCAAAATCGTCAGCGGTGCAGATTTGCTCAACGCCAGCGTTCGGTCTCTGCTGGGGGAGGCGCCGCCAAATTTATGCGTGGAGGCTGACTTGCAAAGTCATTATCTCGGCTTTCATTATCTCCCTCCCGGCGGGAAGTTTTACCGGTCTGATCATCCCGCTCCTGACTCCGTCAAGCATCTTGAGTATTATTATGCCGATGGAGAGACCGTCCGCCCGATCAATGGTCATCTCGAAAAGGTGGGGTATTATATCGAACCGTATGAAAAATTTCTCTACCGTACACGCAAACCCTAAAGGTCTTCTTTTCCTTCGTAAATTCCGGGTTAGCCTGAAAGACCTTTAGGGTTTCTTCGCGAAGGAAATGTACGGCAGCAAGTAAAAAATAATTCTTATTTTGGAGATTGTGAATGCCGCCTGTGATCCGCTTTATGAACGTATCCAAACGTTATAACCTGGGGCTCACCCGCACCAGCCTGCCGTCCGTCGTTTCGCAGTGGGCAAAACAGGCGTTGAGAGGAGGGAATGCCGCCGACCGCAAATATCATTGGGCGCTGAAGGATGTCAGTTTCGAACTGGAGAGGGGACAATCGCTGGCGCTGGTCGGTCCGAACGGCGCGGGGAAGTCCACGATCCTCAAACTGTTGGCGAAGATCACGAACCCGACGTCAGGGAAGGTGGAGGTTCAGGGTCAGTTATCAGCCCTGATCGAGTTGGGAGCCGGGTTCCATCCCGATCTGACCGGGCGCGAGAACATCTTCCTCAACGGCACCATCCTCGGTCTGACGTACAGGGACATCCAGAAAAGGTACGATGAGATCGTGGCGTTCTCCGAGATCGAGGAGTTCATTGATACGCCCGTCAAACGCTATTCCTCCGGCATGACCGTGCGGCTGGGGTTTGCGGTTGCCTCCTGCATCGAGCCCGACATCCTGCTGGTGGACGAGGTGCTGGCGGTGGGCGATGCCTCCTTCCGGCAGAAGTGTATCGAGCGCATCAAGACCCTTTTGAACAATGGGACGAGCCTGATCTTCGTTTCTCACGACATGGGGCTGGTGCGTTCCGTTTGCGAGCGCGCCATCTACATCGAGCATGGACAGGTGCAGAACACCGGCACGAGCGGCGAGATCATAGACATTTACAACCAGGTGCTCGACCGCAGGCGCATCGAAAAAATGAGCCGCGGGGACGATTCGGCGGACGATGTGGAGGGCGGGGTGGAGGTTACAAAAGTCGAGGTCCTCGACGTAAACGGCAATCCTGTCCGTGAAATCTACGGCGACGAACCGCTCGAGGTGCGCGTCAAATACACTGCCTATAAGGACCTCGGCAAATCCAACGCCATTGTCCTGATCTACCGTTCCGACGGACTGCCCTGCGCCAACATGCGCAGTTATCTCGACGGTTACCCCATGACCATCGAACGGGGCGAGGGCGGGTATTCCGTCAAACTCGACCCGCTGCAATTGTTCGGCGGCACGTATTACGCCATCACATGGATCATGAACGCCGACGACTCGGACGGCATCGCCTACGGCGCCTCGGAATGGTTCGAGGTCAGGAACCGCGTTCCGGGGCGTGAGGCACACATTGCCGTCTACGAACCGCGCCGCACGTGGATGCAACGCCAACCCATCACAGCCAATCATGCCGGCGCGCTTGCGAAAGATCGAGGCAACGATGCTTAGCCAGGCGCAGCAATTACTCAAAACCCGCGATCTCGTCTGGGCGTGGACCGTCCGCACCTTGCGCGGCCGTTACCAGCAATCCGCGTTGGGTTGGTTGTGGGCGATCGTTCAACCCGTTGCCACAGTCGCCATCTTCGCCGTCGTCTTCACCCGCATCGTCCCTGTGGATACGGGCGGCGTCCCCTACATTCTGTTCTCCTACGCGGCGGTCGTCCCGTGGACATTGCTCGCCACCTCGCTCACCGATATGGCGATGTCGCTCGTGCAGAACATGAACCTTGTGGGCAAGATCTATTTCCCGCGTGAAGCGCTTCCCATTGCGGCATTGCTCGCCCGCATCGCGGACTTCGGCATCTCGTTCGTCCTTTTGGCGATCCTCGTGATCGTCTACGGGATTCCCGTTTCACTGCCGGGACTGCTCTTCCTCCCGCTCATTTTCCTGATCCAGCTTGCGCTCATTCTCGGACTTGGAATTGGTTCAGCCGCCCTGAACGTTTTCTACCGTGACGTTGACCCCCTGCTCAAACTCGTCATCCAGGTCTGGTTCTATGCCTCCCCGATCCTGTACCCGGTCTCCCTTGTGCCGGAGAAATGGCAATGGTTGTATTTCCTCAATCCCATGTCGGGGATCATCGCCGCCTACCGTGACGTATTGATCTATAACCGCCTGCCGGGCGATTACCTCCTGCCCGCCGCCGCGGTCTCCTTGTTTATCTTTGTTGCGGGATACTGGTTCTTCAAGCGCGTCGAATTCCAGTTCGCGGACATCATCTAACTAAAACGGCAAAAGAAATTTAACGCCACAGGCCAACCCGCCGACGGCTGACCGTGGTTTATGGGCTGCAGTCGGCGGTCAATATCTGAAAAGAAACCTTCGACGAATTACTTGAAACCTCAATGAAATCCCCACTTGTCAGCGTCATCATCCCCGCCTACAACCAGGCTGAATTCCTGCCTGAGACGATTCAAAGCGTCCTCAACCAATCCTACCAGGACTTCGAGATCATCGTCGTCAACGACGCCTCCACCGACAACACGGATGAGGTCATGGCGCAATTTACCGACCCGCGCATCAAGTACATTGTCCATGAAAAGAACCAAAGACTTTCCGCCGCCCGTAACACCGGGATCAACGCCTCGACTGGCGGGATCATTTTCCTGCTGGATGCGGACGACCTGTTCCACCCCGATAAACTGCGGGCGCACGTCGAATTTCTTGCAGAACACCCGGAGGTCGGCGTATCTTACAATGCGCGCTTCGAATTGAATCACTCGTCGAATACCATTCGTGAGATGTGGCGTCCCCCGCTCAGCGTAGGCTTGAAAGACCTGGTGATTGGTTTCCCGTTCTCGCCCAGCGACACCGTTGTGCGGCGGGAATGGGCGTTCAAGGTGGGTTTGTTCGATCCTGAAGTGCGCACCGCCGAAGACACCGATTTCCCATGCAGGCTTGCCCTGGCTGGATGTCAATTTGCGGGCATCAACCGCGCCCTCAACTATCGCCGTTACCATTCAGGCAGGGGACGGGCGAACCTCCCCGGGCGCATCAACGACGTGGAACGCGTCCAGGCGGCGGTCTTTGCCGACCCGCGCTGTCCAGAGGAAGTCCGCGCACTGGGACGCATGGCGATCAAACATCACCTGATGGTCGTCGTCTCACTGGCGTTGATCCAGAACGAGACCGAACTGGCGCATGAGTATGTGCGCAGTCTCGTGGAACTCGACCCTTCCGTGACGGAGGGCGATCCCTGCGAATTGACCGAGTTCCTGTTATCGGAATGTGTCGCCGACGAGAGCGAGGATCATGAAACATTGCTCGCGCGGGTTTTTGCCCAATTGCCTCCCGAGCTAGAGTGGTTGTCCTCCCAGTACGATTGGGCGATTGGGCGCGGCTGGTTGTGGAAGGGCATCCGCGCCGTGCTGTGGGGCAGGGAGTCGGACGGACGCGCCTATTTTGCGCGCGCAACCGCCCACGGCGCAAGCGTGGACGACTCTCTGATGCAACTTGCCACCTATCATTTACTGGGTTACGAAACGGAGTTTGGGACGGATGCGGTAATGCAGGCGCTGTCGCGGCTTCGACCGTACATAAACCGGGTGACCAGACGCGGCGGAGATTTGCTGGAAGGGTCATACCTGGTGAATCGGGCTTTCGAACGGTATCGCGCCAGCGAATATCGCAGAGTCCCCGGGATTGTCCTCCGCGCCCTGCGGAACGATCCTTCCTATTTGATGAATCGCGGCGTGGTCTCCATATTTCTGCGTTCGATGACAAGAACGGTGTTCGGATGAATTCATCAAAGGTCAGTGTGATCATACCGGCGTACGGCGGCGCAGAATACCTGGGCAAAGCCATTCAGAGCGTGCTTGACCAGACGTACGAGAACTTCGAACTGATCATCGTGGATGACGCCTCGCCGGATGAGACGGCCGGGGTTGTCAGAGGGTTTAGTGACCCGCGCATCACATACATCCGTCACGAGAGGAACATGGGGGTAAATCGCGCGAGAGCCACCGGCGTGATGGCGTCCAGCGGTGGGATCATCGCCTTCCTCGATCAGGATGATTTCATCCATCCCGAAAAACTTCGACTGCATGTCGCGTTGTTCGATGCTCGCCCCGATGTGGGTTTCACCTACAACGCCCGTTTCGAATTGAACTACTCCGCGGAGACGATCCGCGATATTTGGCGTCCGCCTTCCAACGTGTCGCTCGCGGACCTGGTGATGGGATTCCCCATCGCCCCCAGCGACGCGCTGATCCGGCGTGAATGGGCGTTCCGGCTCAACCCTAAAAACCACGATCTCTCGTGGACAGGCGGCGAGATCGCCGTCTTCGGCGGATTGGTCCTGGACGGTTGCAAATTTGCCTGCGTGGACCGCGCGCTCAACTATCGCAGGCATCGTTCCGGGCGCATCATCCGGGACCTCGCAGGCGGATGCGCCTCCGAGATCCATTGTCAGGATATCATCTTCGACGACCCGCGCTGCCCTGCGGAGGTGCTGGCGATCCGGCATGTGGCACATGCCAATATTTACATGTTCTGGGCATATCGTGCATTTGCGCAGGATGAGACCGAACTGGGGCGGGAACTTCTGCGGAAAGCCGTTCAATGGAACCCTTCGATACTGGAAGGCTCCCCCTGCGAACTGGTCAATGCCCTGGTGGTGACCTGCAGTGACGACGAAAACGTGGATCACGCGGAACTGCTGAGGCGCGTCTTCGCCCAACTGCCGCCGGAGATGTCTCGCATCGCGGATCAACTCGAATGGGCGATTGCGCGGGGTTTTCTTTTGCGAGGCGCGCGGGCGGTCATGTGGGATCGCCCCGAGGACGGACGCAGGTACTTCGACGGCGCGCTCGAGACGAACGCCGGCATTGACCGATCGTATCTCGAACAGTTGATACAACACGTTCTGGATTATGAACTGGAGTTCGGGAAAACAGCCGCCCAAAAGGTGCTCGAGGCGTGGTCTCCCTATTTGAAAAGACTGGGAGGTCGCGCGGCTGTGAGGCAGCTCCGCAGTCTGTACTCTATCAACCGGGCTTTCGAGAGTTTCTATTCGGGGAAATACGGCAATGTTCCGGAGATGGTGATAACTTCCATTCTCAACGATCCCAAACATCTTGCGAATCGCGGCGTATTGGCTATTTTCGCGCGCTCGATCGTGGGAGGGCTGAAAACGCGGGCGCCCGTCTGGTAAAGGGAGCGCTGTCTGCCTGAGGAGTAGATTGCCCGGCGCGCGCATTCCCAACGGGAAGGAGAACATTCGATGAAAATAATCGTTATTGGAGGAAAAGGCACGGCGGTGGACATCGGCGAGCAGATCGTCAACGCCCGCGAACAATACGACGCAAAGGTCGAATTGCTGGGCTGGGCGGTTGACGACGAGTCGCTTGGACCCGAAATAAACGGCTACCCGGTTCTGTGCAAGCCGCGGGAATTGGTCGAAAAGTACGACGATCCCGAAATCAAACTGATCTTCTCCCTCTATCGGGCGGACAGGATGGAGGAAAGGGTGAGCCTGCTGAAGAGTTATGGCATCGCGCCTTCGAGGTTCGCGAACTTCGTTCACCCGCTGGCTTATGTGTCGAAAAGCGCCACAATGGGTGTGGGCAACGTCCTCCTTTCACACTCCGGGCTATTTTCGAACGTTCGGCTCGGAAACCACAATGTCCTTTATGCGCGCTCCTTTATTGGCCATGATACGCGGGTGGGGGACAACAATTTCTTCGTCGGCGCGGGCGTCGGTTCCGAAACCGTCATCGGGAACGGCGTTTTTATGGGGATGAATTCCACGATCAACGGGAACGTGACCATAGGCGATTACGCGTTCATCGGCATGTGTTCCAACGTGATCAAAAGCGTCGAACCTCACCAGACGGTGTTCGGGAATCCAGCCAGGTCGGTTCCCAGATCGGTTTGACAAGATGGGGTTTATCAATCGTCGGGCGGGGGCATTTGCAAAAAGCGCAAGCCCGGACGGCGATCTATAATTCGGCATGTATTTTAGAGGTGATTGAATGACAGGCTTTAGAGGCTACGGTGATATGCCGCTTCACTTCGGTTTTTTGGAGCGCTCACATGAAAAAAGTGGCTATCATTCAATCCAACTACATTCCCTGGAAGGGATATTTCGACATCATTCACGACGTTGACCTGTTCGTGTTCCTGGACGACGTGCAATACACCGTCCGGGACTGGCGCAATCGAAACAAGATAAAAACCCCTCACGGTTTGCATTGGTTGACCGTGCCGGTCGGGTGCAGCCGCGACAGGTTGATCCACGAGGTGCAGATCGCGGACGGCAACTGGGGAAAACGTCATTGGGAATTCATCAGACATAATTACGCCAAAGCCCCGCATTTCAAGACCTATAAGGATTGCCTCGAAAACATTTACCTGGGCGCGCAATGGGAGAATCTTTCGGAGTTGAACCAGCATCTTGTGAAAACCATCAGCAGGGAATTTTTGGGTATCGGGACGGAATTCAGGGATTCGCGCGAGTTCGATGCCAGGGGTCATAAACTCGAACGATTGCTCGACCTGCTGGTCAAGACCGGCGCGGACTACTATCTCTCCGGTCCCTCAGCCAGCAATTACATTGACGAGAGCAAACTTGCCGAATGCGGCATCGAACTGCATTACAAGGATTATTCGAATTATCCCGAATACCCGCAATTCTTTCCGCCCTTCGAGCATGGCGTCACCATCCTGGACTTGCTCTTCCACTGCGGACTCGACGCGCCGTTTTACATCTGGGGCTGGCGCGAGAGTGTGAAATTGGAATCCGGGATGCCCGTCATGGAAAGCGCTGCATGAAGATATTAATGATCTCTTACGATATGCAGGATTTCGGCGGGCTCGAAGAATACGCGGTGAACCTGGCAATCGGACTCAAGGGACAGGGACAGGAGGTCAGTTGGCTGTCCGCCGCGTGGGTAAACCCCGAAAATCAATACGCCCGCAGACTCAAAAATGCGGACATTCCCCTCGTCCAGCCGCCGAAATGGATTTCACATCCCGCCTCGGACTGGGACACAAAGGAACGCCTCTTGCGCCGCCTGATGCTGATCCTCAGCCCCCTGACCTTTCTCCTCGGTTTGGGCGTTTCCCTCCTCAAGCGGCGTCCCCTTAACCCGGCATGGACCAGCGCCTACAACTGGCTCAAAGGGAAGTTGATGGATCGCCTCATCGGCCACGATTACCGCAAAATTCTCGGGCGTCTCCTGCTGAACTGGTGGAATTTCCGCTGGCGTCCTGAGATCATCCACATCCAGGGATACACCACCACGCTGTTGTTCGTCATTGACTGGGCGCGCGCAAAAGGCATCCCGGTCGCTTACGAGGAGCATCAGACTCCGGACCCGCAGTTCAACTGGTGGAAGGGATTCGAAAACACCATCAACAAGGCAAACCGCGTCATTGCCGTTTCCGAAAAGAGCGCGCAGGGATTGCGCGAAGTCTGCAAGGTCACGCGTCCTATTGTGGTGCGGCATCCTCTTTTGTCCGATCCGTTTCCTTCCGGCTGGCAACGGGAATACAACCATAAGAGCGGCAAGCCCTTCATCGTCACTACCGTCGCCCGCCTGTACGTGACCAAGGGGATCACATACCTTTTGGATACGGCGGCAATCGTAAAGAAGACCCATCCAAATGCGGAATTCAAAGTGTATGGTGAGGGCGAACTGCGCGACGAACTGCTCGCAAAAGCCGAAAGCCTCGGTCTGGACGGTGAACGCATCTTCATGGGCGCATTTACAAACCGCGAAGAACTCTCGCGCATCATGGCGGAGACCGATGTCTTCCTCCTGCCGTCCATCCTCGAGGGACAACCGCTCGTGATCGTGGAGGCGATGGCGTATGGATGTCCCATCGTTTCGACGAACGTGGGAGGCATCCCCGAACTGATCACGGAAGGCGTCAACGGTTTGTTGTGTCCGCCGGAAGATCCGGGCTGCCTCGCGGAAAAGATCGCATTACTGATCGGCGACCCGGCGCTCCGCGAAAGACTGGGACGCGCGGCGCGCGAGTTCTACGAGAACAGTCCGTTCGAGATGAAGGCGGCGGCGAAATTCTTCGCTTCGGTCTATGGCGAAATGCTCGAAGAGAGAAAAATGCCCGGGAGGATGAAGCAGTGAAAGGTGCGGAAAAAGAAGCGTCCCTCCGTCCGATGAAGATCGCACATTGCCTGCCCGACCAGCATTGGGCTGAGGAGATGCGCGGCGAAAATCCCAGAGACGCGGCGCACATCCAGCAAAAATACATCGCCGAGGGATTGCGGGCGCGCGGACATTCCGTCACCTGGATCGCGCCGCAGGGACTCGATGACGTTTGCGTGAGCGATCTGAAAACGACAACCCTCGCGCCGCGCACCTGGACGGCGAGCCGCCCGTTTGAGACGTTGGGTAAGTTCGCCTGGAAAGCCCAACAACTGCTTCGCATCCCATACCTGAATTATTTTTCCAACCTTCGGCGGTACGATGCGTGCTTGCGCGTCTTGCCTGGTCACGATGTCGTCTTCGAGCGCAATGCCTTGTACAACTCGGGCGTCGCGATGGCGTGCGAAAAACTGCATCTTCCTTACGTGATGTTCTTCGACGCCGACCAGATCGCCGAACTGGATTTCATGGGCAAGCCGCTTAAAGGATTGTTGCGATGGCGCGCAAAACGACTGCTTCGATACAACCTGCGCGTTGCGCGCCGAATTATTTGCGTTTCGAAAATTGCGAAGGATCATTTGATGAAGACCTGGGACGCGCCGGCAGACAAACTGGTCGTCCTGCCGAACGCGGTGGACGTGAATCGCTTCGAACCGGACCCGGAACTGAGCGCGCAGACCCGCGCCTCCCTTTCGCTGACAGCACATCCGCTCCTCGTGTTCGTGGGCAGTTTTTATCAATGGCACGATGTGGTCGCCTTGTTGAAAGCCTTCGCGCTCGTGTTGAAGACCCATTCGGAGGCGCGCCTCTTCCTCGTCGGCGACGGGGCGGGACGCGAAAGGATGATGCAACTTTCCGTTGACCTGGGCTTGGAGGGCGCGGCGCAATTCACCGGCTTTGTCACTCACGCGGAGGTTGTCCGTTACGTGAGCGCGGCGGACATTGCCGTCGTTCCCGTCCCGACCATGAAACAGCAAATGTGGCTCTCGCCGATGAAACTCTTCGAATACATGGCTTCGGGCAAGGCAATCGTGGCTTCCGCGATGGGACAGATCAAAGACGTGATCCGCGATGGCGACAACGGATTGCTCGTCCCGGCGGGGGATGAAGCGGCGCTGGCGGATGCGATCATCCGCTTGATCGAAGACGTCCCTTTGCGGGTTCGGTTGGGAAGACAGGCAAGGGAAGATGCCGTGAAGGATCATTCGTGGGAAGGTTATCTCTCACGTCTTGAAGATGTGTTCAGGGACGCAATGAAATGAAAATTTTATTTCTATCCAACATGTACCCTCCGCACGTGATCGGCGGATATGAGGCTTTATGCCAGGAGGCGGTGGAGGGACTTGCAAAACGCGGTCACCGCGTCTCTGTGTTGACGAGCACCTACGGTTACGATGGCGAGGTCAGCGAGGGGGACGTCCATCGTTTGTTATCCCTGGAGGGCGATCTTCAGTTCTACAAGATGAAGGACGCGTGGACGTATCCCGCCAGAAAAAGGAGAAATCTCGAACATCTTCGCAGGATGATTTCCACGGAAAAACCGGACATCGTTTTCATCTGGGGCATGTGGAATTTGTCCAAAAGCCTGGCGCTCGAAGCCGAGAGGCTTATGGGCGGGCGCGTGGTGTATTATCTCGCCAATCCGTGGCCCGTCGAAGCGAATATGCACCGGCAATTTTGGGATGCACCCGCGACCTCGTTCGCGAAAAATATCGCCAAGAGACTCGTGCGGATTCCGGCGCGCGTGGTTTTGCGTGAAGAATGGGAAAACGTGCCTTTGCAATTTCAACACGCGCCCTGTTGCAGCGCCGCCCAGCGGGACCAGTTGCTCGAGGCGGGCGTACCATTGAAGGACGCGCCGGTCATCTACGAGGGCGTTGACCTGGGAAACTATCTCGCCCAGGCGGATAAGAGGACATACGAGAATAACGGTTCGTTGTCCCTGGTCTTCATTGGGATTTTGGCGGAGCATAAAGGAGTGCATACCACGATCGAGGCGCTGACTCAGCTGTCGGCGGAGGAGAGGAGGCGTGTCCATCTCACGATTTTGGGAAAGGGTCACAGCCAGTACGAGGAGCGTTTGCGGAATCTCGTCAGTCAGTATCAGTTGTCCGATCTGGTCACGTTTCATGCTCCCATCCCGCGTTCTGAACTGCCGGAGTTCATGGGTGGGTTCGATGTCCTGTTACTGCCTTCCATCTGGGCGGAGCCGCTGGCGCGCATCATGCAGGAGGGATTGGCTTGCGGCATGGTGGTGGTGGGGTCGGCGAACGGCGGCACGGCGGAGACGATTGTTCATGGCGAGAATGGACTGTTGTTCCGAGCAGGCGACGCGGCGGATCTGGCACGGCAGGTGAAACGATTGCTGGATGATCCTTCCCTGCGGCGTTCGCTTGCAGAGGGTGGGCGGCGTACAGCAGAGGAAAAGTTCGACGTAAACAGGCTGATCGAAAACCTGGAAACATACCTGAAAAAAGTGGATGAAAATGCCCGCGCCAACTGAAAAAAAGAATCCTCTTGTCAGCGTCGTCATACCGAATTACAACCACGCGCGCTTTTTGGGCGACGCGATCCGCAGTGTGTTGAATCAGGACTACCGCAACTTCGAGGTCATCGTCGTGGACGACGGCTCCACGGATAACAGCGGTGAAGTGGCTGCGGTTTTCGGCGACAGTATCCGTTATATCTATCAAACCAACGCCGGGCTCTCCGCGGCGCGCAATACGGGGATCAGAGCGGCAAAGGGATCGTTGATCGGCGTGCTGGATGCGGACGACATGTATGAGCCGATGTTCCTCGATACGCTGGTCAATGCGTTGGAGTCCGATCCCGATGCGGACGGCGTCTATTGCGGCTATCAATTCGTGGATGAAACCAACAACCTCCTGCCGCAGATCGAGAACCGCCCGGTAACCAGCGATAGGTTGTATGAAGCCTTGCTGGACGGGAACTTCCTCGTGCCTGAGTCGATGTTCCTGCGGCGTTACGTTTATGACGAAGCCGGTCTCTTCGACGAGTCGCTGCGGGCGTGCGAGGATTGGGACGTGTGGCTGAGGGCGGCGAAAAAATACCGGATCATCCACGCCCCCCGAATATTGACCCGTCACCGCATCCTCGCGGGGAGCATGTCCACCGATCCGCTTCGGATGTTGACCAATCGGCTGGCGGTCCTGAAGAAGCACGTGGGAGGCGAACCTTTGGTGGAGGGTTCCTCGATTCTGCATCGCGCCTACGGACGCGCCTATCTCGGTTCGTGCGTGGAATACCTGCAATACGGCGACCCCGACCGGGCGTATCAATGTTTTCAGAAGATGGCGAACATCTGCCCGGAACTTCTCACAGAGGTGGATACATTCTATCAACTCGGATGCGGCGACCAGCCCAAGGGACGCATGGGAGACTTGGCATCGTTGAACGTGAAGCGCAACAGTATCCCGCTGCTCGTGATGATGAAGAGCCTGTTCGTGGACGCCGGGACGGGCAACGCCGTGAAGCGCCTCGAGCGCGCCTCGTACGCCAAAGCCTTTTATTCCCTCGGTTTGCTTGCCTATGGAACGAGGGAGTTCGGGGAGGCGCGTCGTTTTTTTCTGCGCGCGGTGTTGAACGATCTCAAACTGGCGTTCAACCGGCAGATCGTTTCGCTGTGGGTCAAATCCCTGTTGAGCCCCAAGATGGTTGACTGGCTCAAGAGTTTCCGCCAACGGAGCGTTTCGACGTAAATGAGACTTTTATTCCTCTCCAACTTCTACCCGCCCGCCAGCCGCGGAGGATACGAACAGTGGTGCCAGGAGGTGGCGCTTGGATTGAGAAACCGCGCGCATGACGTGTTGGTCCTCACCAGCGCGCACGGGAACGCGGACCATAATTCATCCGATTCTTCGTGGGTGAAACGCGAACTGAATCTGGAAATGGAAATCGCCTCGTTGCGGAATGCCGTTCAATTCTTTACCGCCCGGAAGCAACGCGAAGAAGAAAACCTGACTCTCCTGCAAAGAACAATCGAAACTCATCAGCCCGACGCCATCCTGCTATGGGGCATGTGGAATCTTTCGCGTTCGCTACCCTCGCTCGCGGAAAGACTCATGCCGGGAAAAGTCGTTTATTACGTCGGCGATTATTGGATCACGCTGCCGGATCAATTCGAGAATTACTGGAACGCTCCGCCTCGAAACTTTATCACGGGTCTTCCCAAGGGATTGTTGAAGCCGGTTGCGAAACACATCCTTGCCCGCGAGGAAAAACCCGCCCTGCAACTCGAACATGCGCTGTTCCCCTCCGCGTTCATGCGGGATGAATTGAAACGACGGGGCGTCTCACCCAAAAACGCACAGATCGTTTACGGCGCGATTGACACCGCTCCCTATCTCGAATATCGGGATCGAACGCAACCCAACGATAGGACATCCTTGCTCTACGTCGGACGCCTCACGCGGGAAAAGGGCGTGCATACGGGAATCGAAGCGGCGGCGCGTCTCGTCCACACATACGGACTCAAAAAACTGAACCTGACCATCATCGGCGACGGCGACCCCGATTACGCGACGCATCTACGTCAACTTGTGGATCGAATGAACCTCGCCTCGTTCGTGACGTTCATGCCTGCCCAGCCCAAGGAGGCATTACCCTCCCTATATCATCAATCCGACATTTTGTTGTTTACTTCGATATGGGCGGAACCATTTGGGCGCGTGATCGTGGAGGCGATGGCGTCCGGTCTTGCCGTGGTCGGAACGAAAGTGGGCGGCGCGTCCGAAATCCTCGTTGACGGGGAAAACGCGTTGACGTTCACGTCGGATGATCCCGAGAGCCTGAGCCTTCAGTTGAAACGGTTGATCGAATCGCCCGCGCTGCGCGAACGCCTGGCGGCATCGGGACGCGAGACCGCTATCAACCAATTCGACATTCGCCGCATGACGACCGAGATCGAATCGTATTTGCAAAACGTCGCTCGATGAAGATACTCTTTCTCTCGCGCTGGTTCCCCTACCCGACGAACAACGGCTCGAAGATCCGCATCTACAACCTGCTGCGCGGTCTGAGTCAACTTCACGATGTGACCCTGCTCAGTTTTGTGGATCAGCCGGAAGCGAGTCCCGAAGCGCCCGAGGCGCGGGAAATCTGCTCGAAGGTCAAGGTCGTCCCGTGGCGTGAGTTCGATCCCGGCAACATTCGCGCGCGTCTTGCATTGTTCAACCTGAAACCGCGTTCCATCGTAGATACCTTCTCGCCCGAAATGGCGGGGGCGATCACCGAAACATTGCGCGAAGAACAATACGATCTGATCATCGCCTCGCAGTTGCAGATGGCGGCGTATCATCCGTATTTCAGGAATGTCCCCGCGATCTTCGAGGAGTTCGAGATCGGATTGTTCCACGACCGGGCTTTTTCTGCGGACGGAAGGATGCGCTTCAGACACGCCCTGACCTGGTTCAAACTCCGCTTATACCTTTCCCAACTCCTCGGCTCTTTCCGGTCTTGTACGGTCGTCTCCGAACGGGAACGTCAACTGCTCGCGCGAAACTTTCCGCGCTTCGCCGGAGCGGTGGAGGTCATTCCGAACGGCCTGAACGTGGAGGAATACAACAACGTCAAGGTGGAGAAAAAACCGAACACTTTGATCTTCACAGGTTCGTTCAAGTACAACGCAAATTACGAGGCGATGTCCTGGTTCGTGGGCGAAGTCTTCCCGTTGATCCTGGAAAAGACGCCCGACGCGCATTTGATCGTCACGGGCGATCACGCGAACCTCCCCCTGCCATCCTCCAGAAACATCGCATTGGCTGGCTTCGTGGAGGACGTCAAGCCGCTCATCGCCTCCAGCATGGTCAGCCTCGCGCCGCTTCTGAGCGGGGGCGGGACGCGCCTGAAGATCCTCGAGGCGATGGCGCTCGGAACGCCTGTGGTCGCCACATCGAAGGGAGCGGAGGGGTTGGACGCGATGGACGGGGAACATCTGCTCCTGGCGGATTCGCCCGCGCAATTTGCGGATTGTGTTATAAGATTGTTGACGGATGAAAAATTGCGCCGCCGATTGGCTGGGAACGCCAGCCTGCTGGTGGAGGCTAAGTACAATTGGGGGAGGGCGTTTGCCGATTATTCGAGATTGATGAAAGAGGTCTTTCGGCGATAATTGCCGCAGGTCTTGTGCGCCATGAACGTTGATTTTCACCTGAAGATATTCTCTCTCATAGACCGCCGCATCACCATCAGCATGAGGATGATCCAGTACGGGATCATCCTGGCTGTCGTGTTGATCAGCGTCGCCGCCGCGTATTGGGGGTCCATGACGGTTCTAATGGCGCTGGCTGGCGCGGTGGCGGGGACGGCCGGTTTCCTTGCCCTGTTGCGATTTCCCAACCTGGGGTTCCTCCTGCTCTTCCTGGGTGGGATGTTCGTCCCCTTCAAGGGACCGGGCGGATTCAACGCCTCCATCCTGACCCTGATCCTGATGATCGTCCTGTGGCTGATGGACATGTTCGTGGTCAGACGCAAATTCGAGTTCGTCAGGTCGCGTCCCATCCGCCCGGCGGGTTACATGCTGATCGTGTGCGTGGTCGCCTTTGCGATGGGACAGATCCCCTGGTTCATCTTCGCCAACCAGGCGCCCATTGACGCGCAGATCGGCGGGTTTGCCATCTACTTCTTCCTTGTCCTTACGATGATTATGACTGCCAACGTGATTCGGAGCATCCGCTGGCTCAAGGTCATCGTGTGGACGTTCATCGGGCTGGGGTTCATCTACGTGCTGGGTCGCACCCTGCAGTTGGAAATCGTTGACCGCATTTACGCGCACGGCGTCTATGCCAACAGCATGTTCTGGATGTGGATGGTCACCCTGCCGTTGAGTCAGGCGATTTATAACAATCACCTGAGTCTGCGCTCGAAGGCTGTGTTGTATGGCATCGTCGCCCTGACATTTTTTGTTGCCCTCGTCCAGCAAAATGACTGGAAGTCGGGCTGGGTGCCGGCGGGGCTGGTGGCGGCGGTGCTGGTGGGATGGAAGTTCCGCAAGGTGTTGCCGTTCACCATTCCCTTTGTGCTGATGGTGGCGGCATATCTCGCGCAGGATTTGATTTCCACCGATGAATACAGTTGGGGCACGCGCGTGGATGCCTGGCTGGTGGTGCTGGATATTGCCCGCGTCAGTCCGATCATCGGGCTGGGGTTCTCGAATTACTACTGGTACGCCAAGGTCTTTACCATACGCGGCTACCGTATCAGGTTCAATTCCCACAGCCAGTTCGTGGATATCATCGCCCAGACCGGCATCCTGGGTTTGATCTTCTTCTTGTGGATCCTTTTCGAGGTCGGGCGGCTGGCTTACAGGTTGATGAACCTGCTGCCGGAAGGTTTCCCGAAGGGATATGCCTATGGTGTTTTTGCCGGGGTGTTCGGCTCGCTGATGGCGGCGTTCCTGGTGGACTGGCTTTTGCCGTTCACCTATAACATCGGTCTGGACGGCGTGCGCGCCAGCGTTCTGCCGTGGATTTTCTTCGGTGGGTTGATCAGCCTCGAGCAGATCTACCTCGTGAACCAGAAGGCGGCTCCGGTCGATTCGAGGGAACAGGAACCGAGGCCCCTGAAATAGATGCAGGGCAGGATTCCATCTTTCCTGCAAACACATACCAATTCAAAGAGAGGTCATGATGGAGGAGTTGATTGGTTTGATCCCCGCTGCGGGGAAGGGCGTTCGGCTTGGTCTGCCATATCCGAAAGAGTTATATCCCGTTATTCGCAACAATCATTACAAACCCATTTCGCAGTTTGTAGTGGATAACCTCGTCAATGCAGGGTTGAAACACATTGTCTTTGTCATCAACGAGACCAAGCATCAGTTGATCGGCTATTTCGGCAACGGTATGCGCTTCGGGTGCGACATCAGTTATGTAGTGCAGGAGGTGGTGGAAGGCAAGACCAAATCCACATCGCCGGGGCTGGCGCACGCGCTCGATTCAGCGTATCACCTCGTGAAGGGCAAGACCGTTTTCTTCGGCATGGCAGATACGCTGATGAAGCCCAACGATATTTTCAAACGGGTCTATGAAGCCGCCTCGCCCGAGGACGATGTGCTGCTGGGTATGTTCACCACCGACCGCCCCGAAAAATTCGGCATGGTGCGCATGGATGGAAACAATCGTGTGCTTGAAATCGTGGACAAGCCGAAGCAGACCGACCTGACGCAGATGTGGGGCTGTATCGTCTGGCGTCCGAAGTTCACCGAGTATTTGCACAAGTGCGTCTTCGAGGAGGGCATCTCCGATTTTGCGAAGATCATGAACGATGCCATCGCGCTGGGGATGAAGTTCAGGGGCGTGCACATGGAAAACGGCACGTACATTGACCTCGGCACCTACGACGAGATTGCCGACCTGGATCGGAAATATCGAGGGGAGGAGTAAATGTCTGAAACGGCAGCCCGGGTAAAAGTCGAGGAGAGAAGCGGCGAAGCAGTCGTGGATATGTCCGTTGTGCTGGTGTGCTGGAACAACAAGGCATATCTCGATCCGTGTTTGAAATCGCTGTACGAGGGCGGGCTGAAGAGTTCGTTCGACGTGGTGGTGGTGGATAACGGCTCGACGGACGGCAGTCAGCAGATGCTGGCGGAGAAGTATCCGCAGGTGAAGTTGATTCAGAATGCGGGCAACGTGGGGCTGGGCAAGGCGAGCAATCAAGGCATCGAGGCGACGAATGGGCGTTATGTGCTGTTGTTGAACAACGATACGATTGTGAACGGTCCCGCCCTGGATGTGCTGGTGGAGTATTTGGACGCTCACCCCGAGGCGGGCGCGGCGGCGGGAAAACTGCTCAACCCCGACGGCTCGTTCCAATCGGGTTACGCGCCGTTTTCGACTTTGCTCGAAGAATTTTTGATTGTGACACACATTGGCGAGAGGTTGTGGGCTGGTTATCCCTCGCACGGCGACTCGAACGAAATCAAGGAAACCGGCTGGATGAGTTCGGCGTGCCTGTTGGTGAGACGCGCGGCGCTCGATCAGGTGGGGTTGCTCGACGAGAGTTATTTCATCTACGGCGACGAAGCGGATTTGCAATACCGCCTCAACAAGGCGGGCTGGAAGGTGGTCTTTCTGCCGAATTCCTCCATCATTCACTTCGGCGGGCGGAGTATGGACCGCTGGAAGCGCCGCAAGATGGTCTATCGCGGCAAGATGATGTTCTACAAGAAGAATTACGGTTTTTTCAAGACGTTCCTGCTGCGGGCGATGTTCTTTGTGATGAGTCTGTTGAAACTGCTGGTCTGGTGCGTGCTATTCTTTGTCCCCAGCCGCAACGACCAGGCAAAAAAGGAACTGCGTTCGAACCTCGAAGTGATGGGGTTGTGCCTTAACTTGAAGTAGTGTTGTTTATCCGCTAATCTTCGCCAATCTCCGCGAATTGCTTCAGGGTTTATCATTCAGATTTCGTGCAGATTTGCGTAGGTTGGCGGATGATTTTTTTGAATTCTATGAACATTCTCTTTCTCACGCAAATCGTTCCATACCCGCCCGATGCGGGTCCCAAGGTGAAGACGTATCACGTCATCCGTGCGTTGGCGGGGCAGGGACATTCTGTAACTCTCGTCTCGTTTGTCCGTCCAGAAGAGGTACCGCACCTGCCTGCCTTGAAAGAAATTTGCACAGCGGTTCATGCCGTACCGATTCGCAGGTCGAGAATTGCGGACGCCTTTTACATGCTGAGAAGTTACCTCACGGGGCGACCGTTCCTCGTTGAGCGCGACGACCTTCGTCCGATGCAGGAGACGGTGAATCGGCTGGTTCGGGAAAACGACTTTCACTTCATCCATGCCGACCAGTTGACGATGGTGCAGTTCGCCGTCAGAGGGGCGGCGGCGGTTTCGGGCAAACAGCCCAAAGTCATTTTCGACGCGCACAACGCCGTCTGGACCATCGTGGCGCGGATGAAAGATAACGCCCGCTGGTTCCTCAAACCCGTCCTTTCCGTCGAGGCGGCGCGTGTCAAACGCTACGAAGGCGGTCTCCTGCGAACGGTGGACCATGTCCTGGCAGTCACCGACATTGACCGCAGCCTGCTCGAAGAGGCGATGCACGTTTCCAATCATCATGCCGACCGCCCCGCCGCGCCCATCACCGTCATCCCGATTGCGGTGGATACGGAGAAACTCCAGCCCGTGCGGCGCAAGCCTGGCTCGAAGAACATCGTCACGCTCGGCACTCTGCACTACCCGCCCAATGCCGACGGTATCCGCTGGTTCTTCAACGAGGTCTTCCCGCTGGTGCGCGAGCGTGCGCCAGACGCCACGCTGACCATCATCGGCAAGAACCCGCCGGCGGATTTCAGCGAAGCGGCGGAGCGCAGCGCCGGCGCCATTCGAGTCACGGGCTATGTGGACGATCTTCGTCCGTACCTGGAGGAGAGCGCCCTGATGGTGGTCCCTGTGCGGGCGGGCGGCGGGATGCGTGTGCGCATTCTCGAAGCCTTTGCTTACGCCATGCCCGTTGTCACCACCACCGTCGGGCTGGAGGGAATCCACGCCACGCCTGATCAGGATGTCCTCGTGGCAGATACGCCCGCCGAATTTGCCAGCCGCACGGTGGAACTTCTTCATGATTTTTCCCTGCAAGACAAACTTGCCGCAAACGGCAGAACACTGGCAACGACGAAGTACGACTGGCAGGCGGTGTTATCCGCCATGCGCCCGATTTACGAGCAAGCGTAGAAGACGTTCTCTAACGTCTCCTACGGAACTCAGGTACGCACAAAAGGATTTATGAGTAGAGAGAGTCAACCCCGCACATTCGCCATGTTTCTAAAGCGCATCAAAACCCAGCCTTTGGCATTCATCCTGTTCGTCTCTGTCGTCCTGCGAGTGGGTGCAGCGCTCCTCATGGGCACCCAGGTGGTGGAACTGCCGGGCATCTTCGACCAGGTTTCGTATCACAACCTTGCCATCCGCGTGCTGGGCGGGCATGGCTTCACCTTCGGCGAAATGTGGTGGCCCCTCACCCGCGCGGGCGAACCGACGGCGCACTGGTCGTTTCCGTACACCCTCTACCTTGTCGGCGTATATGCGCTCTTCGGCGTCCATCCGCTGGCGGGGCGCATCCTGCAAGCCGTCCTCGTCGGCGTTTTGCATCCCTTCATCACCTATCGCATCGGCGAAAAACTCTTCGGGCGAACTGTCGGTCTCATTGCCGCCGCCGTCGTCTCCATCTATATCTACTACGTCTATTACGGCGCGGCGCTCATGACCGAACCGATCTACATCACCGCCATTCTCTTCAGCCTGTACTTCGCCATGCAGTTGGCGGAAAACGCCGATCGCAAACGGGACTTCGTCCTCGCCCTTGCGCTGGGAATCTCATTGGGACTGACCGTCACACTGCGGCAGGTCTTTCTGCTCTTCCTGCCGTTCCTCTTCCTGTGGATGTGGATCGCCCGCTTCCGACTCCGCCGAAACCTGCCTCTCCTCCCCACAGCCTTGACCTTCGCCCTGCTCTTTGCCTTCATCCTCCCCATCACCTTCTTCAATTACGCCCGCTTTCATCGCTTCGTGTTGCTCAACACCAATTCGGGATACGCCTTCTTCTGGGGCAACCATCCCCTCTACGGGACGAAGTTCATCCCCATCCTCTCCACGCCCGAATACCAGGCGATGATCCCCGAAGAAGTCCGTCACTTGGACGAGGCGGCTCTCGACAGTGAACTGCTCAAGAGGGGCATCCAGTTCGTCGTCCAGGACCCGAAGCGTTACGTCCTGTTGTCGCTCAGCCGTATCCCGCCGTACTTCATGTTCTGGTACTCATCCGACTCCAGCGCGCTGAGTAACCTCTCCCGCATCGGCAGTTTCGGAGTTTTCCTGCCGTTCATGCTGTACGGACTGGTGTTGGGCGTCCGCAGGAAGCCTTTCTGGCCGCTTGTGTTTTCTCCGCAGGGGCTTCTGCTCCTGTTTGCGCTGGTCTATTCGGGCGTGCACATCCTCACCTGGACGTTGATTCGCTACCGCCTGCCGGTGGATGCAGTCATGATTCCGTTCGCTGCGCTGGCATTGCACGACCTGTCACAGCGGCTTTCCGTGAAGTTCCCCCTCGTGCAGAGATTTATCAAGGCAGGAGAATAAGATGACACTCAACCGTATGATCCTGATTGTGCTGGACGGCGTCGGCGCGGGCGAAGCGCCCGATGCGGCGGCGTATGGCGATGCGGGCAGCAACTCGCTCGGCAACGTGGCGCGCGCCATCGGCGGCTTGAACGCCCCCCACATGTACGAACTCGGTTTGGGCAATATCACCGCCATTCAGGGCGTGCCGCCCAACCCCAACGCCAAAGGCGCATTCGGCAGATTCCAGCCGCGCTCGGCGGGCAAAGACACGGTCATCGGTCACTGGGAGATGATGGGCATCTACCTGCCCGTCGCTTTCCCCACCTACCCGAACGGCTTCCCGCCCGAAGTGCTGGACCCCTTCTGCAAGGCAATCGGGCGCGACGTGCTCGGCAACAAACCCGCCTCGGGCACCGAAATCCTCAAAGAACTGGGCGTCGAACACATGCAAACCGGCAAGCCCATCGTCTACACCTCCGCCGACAGCGTCTTTCAGATCGCCGCGCACGAGGAAATCATTCCGCTCGAAGAGTTGTACAAAATGTGCCAGATTGCCCGCGATATTCTGCAGGGCGAGCATGGCGTCGGGCGCGTGATTGCCCGTCCGTTCCTCGGCGACTCGCCCGAAACCTTCAAACGCACCACCCACCGCAGAGACTATCCGCGCAGCCCCGAATACCCCACCATGATGCAGAAACTCGTGGAGGCGGGGAAGGACGTGTACTCCGTCGGCAAGATTGACGACATCTTCAACCATCAGGGAATCACCAAAAAGAATCACGTGCTGACCAACAAGGAAAGCCTCGATGTCACACTCGACCTGCTGGAAGAGGACTTCACAGGCTTGCTCTTCGTCAACCTCATCGAGTTCGACATGATCTACGGTCACCGCAACGACCCGCGCGGGTACGCCGACGCTCTCGAACAGTTCGACGCCTACCTCCCCGAAATCCACAAGCGCCTCAAGCCCGGCGACCTGGTCATCGTCACCGGCGATCACGGCGTGGACCCCACCACCCCCGGCACCGATCACTCGCGCGAATACGTCCCCCTGCTGGCGTTCGGACCGCGCATCAGGCACGGCGTGAACCTGGGCGACCGCGACACCCTCGCCGACATCGCCGGCACGCTCGCGGAAATCTTCTCACTTGCACCGCAGCCCATCGGCAAAAGTTTCTTGAAAGAGATTGTGTAACCCTTTTTACAGGATTTGTCCATCCATGAAATTCGTCTCCGTCGTCGGCGCGCGCCCTGAATTTATTCAAGCCAGCCCGGTCAGCCGCGCGCTTCGCAAACACCATCACGAAATCCTCGTCCACACCGGTCAGCACTACGACTACCTCATGTCGCAGACCTTCTTCGACGAACTCGGCATCCCCGCCCCCGACTACAACCTCGAAGTCGGCTCCGGTTCCCACGCCTCACAAACCGCCGAAATCCTCGTTCGCTTCGAAGAAGTGCTCCTCAAAGAAAAGCCCGACTGCGTCATCGTGCGCGGCGACACCAATTCAACGCTGGCAGGCGCATTGGCGGCGAGCAAACTGCACATCCCTACCGTCCACATCGAAGCAGGCGAACGCAGTTTCGACCGCCGCATGCCCGAAGAAATCAACCGCCTCGTCGCCGACCGCATCGCCTCCGCCTTCTTCTGTGTTAGCCAGACCGCCGTGCGGCACCTCGCCAACGAAGGCATTACGAAGGATGTCTATTGGGTGGGCGACGTGATGCTCGACGCCAACCTTGCCAACCGTCCGCTTGCCCGCCGAAAATCCACGGTTCTGACTACGCTGGAACTTGCTCCCGGCTCCTATGGCTTGGTCACCGTCCACCGCGCTGCCAACACCGACGACCCCGCGCGGCTGATGAACATCGTCACCGCCCTCAGCCAGGTCGGCGAGACGGTGATCTTCCCCGCCCACCCGCGCACGCGCAGCGCGTTGAGCAAACTGGACGTGCGCTTCGGTAAAAACATCCACCTCATCGAACCCGTCGGCTACTTCGACATGATGGTGCTGGAAGAGAATGCCAGGCTCATCGCCACCGATTCGGGCGGGGTCCAGCGCGAGGCGTACTTCATGCAAAAACCCTGCCTGACCCTGCGCGACGAAACCGAATGGACCGAGACCGTCGAAGCGGGCTGGAACAAACTCGTCGGCGTGGACGTGGAGACCATCGTCCGCGAATGGAAGACCTTCACGCCGCCCGCCGAACAGCCTCCCATCTTTGGCGATGGTCATGCCGGTGAGAAGATTGCGGAGATTTTGGGCAAGGTCTGTTTATCCATCAATTAGCAACCGCGTCGGCGTAAGAGAACGCCGACTGCGCTAAAAAATTAAGAGAGCGAAAGCAAATTTGGCATGGAAAATACATCAAAACAAAAAATTGGAATCATCGGCGGGGGCATCATGGGCATCAGCCTGGGCTACTTCCTCTCGAAACAGGGAGCCGCCGTCACGATCTATGAAGCGTCCCCCGTCCTGGGCGGGCTGGCAGGACCCATCACCCTCGAAGACGGCACACAGGTGGACCGCTTCTACCACGCCATCCTCTCCAGCGACCGTCACCTGCGCGGCTTGTGCGAAGAACTCGGCATCGCCGACCAGTTGCGCTTCAAAGAGACCAAAACCGGCTTCTACTACAAGAACGCCATTTACCCGATGAACAACATCATCGAGTTCCTCAAATTCCCGCCCCTCGGCTGGATTGACCGTTTCCGCCTCGGGCTCACCGTGCTGGCGGCGCAATTCATCAAAGACTGGCGCAGTCTCGAATCGGTCAGCGTGGAGGCATGGCTGCTGAAGTGGAGCGGCAGAAACACCTTCCAAAACATCTGGCGCCCCATGCTCAAAGCCAAATTCGACGGCGGCTTCGACGACGTCCCCGCCACATGGATCTGGTCGCGCCTCGTCCGCATGAAATCCACGCGCGAAGGCGCCAACCAAAAAGAGATGGCGGGGCACCTCATCGGCGGCTACATCACCCTCATCGAAGCGATGACCGAAAAAATCAAGGCGAACGGCGGGCAGGTTCTGCTCCAAACCCCTGTCAAAGAAATCGTCATCGAAAACGGCAAGGCGGTTGGCATCCGCCTGGCGAGCGGCGAAGTGATGAACTACGACAAGGTGGTCTGCACGATGCAGGCGCCCGTCTTTCAACGCCTCATCCCCAACGCCGACCCAGACTACCAGGCGGCTCTTGTGCAGACCGAATACCTGGGCATCATCGCCCCGCTTCTCGTCCTGACCAAGCCTCTGACCGGCAACTGGACGCTAAACATCACCGACGACCGTTTCCCCTTTACCGGCGTCATCGAAACCACCGCCTACATTGACCCGCAATACGTCGGCGGTTATCACCTCGTGTACCTGCCCAAGTACACCGCGCCGAACAGCGAATGGCAGAAGATGAGCGACGACGAAATCAAACGCATCTGGCTCCAAAACCTGTTTGCCATGTTCCCCGAGTTCGACCCCTCGACGATCAAGTACTTCCTCATTCACCGCGAGCGTTACGTGGAACCGCTGCACGGCTTGAACCAAACCGACGCCATGCCCAAGGTCAAGACCCCCATCGAAAGCCTCTACCTTGCCACCACCGCCCAAATTTACCCTGCACTAACCAACGGCGAATCGGTCAGCCGCCATGCGCGCGAAGCAGCGGAAGTTATTTTGGGCGCATAAACCCCGCCCGCCTAGTGGACGCTCTCTAGCGTCCATGTTATGGAGAGAGTTAATGGAACAAACAGATTACATTATCGTCGTTTCCGGTCTGCCGCGTTCGGGCACCTCCATGATGATGAAGATGCTCGAAGCCGGCGGCTTGCCCATCCTCACCGACAATCTGCGCGCGCCCGACGCCAACAACCCCAACGGCTACTACGAATTCGAGCGCGTCAAGCAATTGCCGGAGGGGGATTACGGCTGGCTCCCCGAAGCGGGCGGAAAGGTCGTCAAAATTGTGACCGGTCTTATCATGCACCTCCCGTCCGATTACAAATACAAGGTCATCTTCATGCAGCGGGCGATGAAGGAGGTGCTCTCCTCCCAAAAGAAGATGCTTGGTCGGCTGGGAAAGGAGGATGACCGGATCGAGGACGAAAAGATGCGCAAGATTTATCAGGAACACCTCAAGCAGGTGAACGCCTGGCTTGCCAAACAGCCCAACATGGACGTCCTGTACGTGAATTACAATACGATGCTGGCAGACCCGCTCGAGTCGCTGCAAAAGGTCAACGAGTTTCTGGGCGGCGGCATGGATGTCAACGTCATGGCGGGGGTGGTGAACAAGGAACTGTATCGAGAGAGAAAGTCAAACGTGTAGCCGGCGTTCTTTAACGCCGGCAGACCTGCCAAGAAGATGATGGAGTAGAAAGGAAAAAATATGAACCTGTTTATCAATCTGTTCAGTCTGATGGGACCGCTTCGCCCGCCCGAATATCTCGGACCGGAAACGCTCATGCCGCTGGCGTCCGTCCTGGCGGCAATTGCCGGCTTCTTTTTATTGTTCTGGCGGCTCATCGTGAAGTTCTTCAAGACCCTGTATCGCAAGGTGCGCGGCTTGCCCGATGAAGTTCCGCCCGAAGTGGATTTGGACGATCCTACCGAAGAAGAACAGGAAAAATAGCCGCTCTTGCAGGTTGAGCGCGCAGCAATCGTTCCCGAACGTTGTTTGCGCCACAACCACCCCTGAGCCAATAGATCGATTCCATACGCGATGAAAAAAGTCATAGTCATTGGATTGGACGGGTTCGAGCCGAAGATCGCCGAAGCGATGATGGCGCGCGGCGAACTGCCCAACCTGCAAAAGGTGCGCGAGCAGGGCGGTTATTCGCGCCTGGGAACCACCTACTCCGCGCAGACGCCCGTGGCATGGTCCACCTATTCCACCGGCACGAATCCCGGCGGTCACGGTATCTTCGATTTCCTCAGCCGCGACCCGAAGACCTATCTGCCGGTCATGGCGCTCAGCCGCTACGAGCAGAAGAATGCTTTCGTGTTGCCTAAGGTGGTGAACATGCGGCGCGGCACGCCCTTTTGGGATTTGCTCTCGGCGCGCGACGTGCCCTCCACCATCCTGCGCGTGCCGTGCGCTTATCCGCCGGACCCGGTCAAGGGACGCATGCTCTCCGGCGTCGGAGTCCCCGACTTGCGCGGCGGCTTTGGCACGCCCACCTTCTACTCCACCCGCACAGACCTGCACGCCGACCAGAGCGAGAAGGTGGTCGCCGTCCGCGTGGAAAATGACCGGGTGGCGACGCAGGTTATCGGTCCGCGTGACCCGAAGACGAAGTCCGATCACAAGTTCGACATCCACATCCAGATCGTCCGCGCCGAAAATAAAATCATCATCACTTCCCAGGGTCAGCCCGACAAGCTCGAAGTGCAGTTGGGTAAATGGAGCAAGTGGCTCAAGGTGCGCTTCAAGGTGGGGATGATGCAAAGCGTGGCGGGCATCGTGCGTTTCAACCTGCGGCAGATCGAGCCGGAGTTTGAGTTGTATGCCTCGCCGGTCAACTTCGAGACCGAAGAACCGCTCTTTCCCATCAGCCACCCGAAGGAGTATGCCCACGAACTGGCGATGAAGATTGGGCGTTATTACACGGCAGGCATGGCGGAAGATCACGACGGCTTGAACCTCAACCGCTTCGACGAGGCGGCGTACCTCGACCAGTGCCGCATCGTGATGCGCGAACGCCGCCGCATGATGGAATTCGAACTGGGCAGGTTCGAGCGCGGTTACTTCTACTGCCTGTACGATACGCCCGACCGTCTGGCGCACATGTTCTGGCGCTTCCGTGAACCCGATCATCCCTCGAACCGTCATCACGGCTATAACGCCGAGTTTGCCAACGCCATCGAAGAACATTACCGCGAGTGCGATGCGATTGTCGGCGAAGCGATGAAGGCGGTGGACGATGAGACACTCTTCATCGTCCTCAGCGATCACGGCATGAACTCGTTTCAGCGCGGCTTGCACCTCAACACCTGGCTGTACGAGAACGGCTTCCTCGCCCTCAAGCCCGGCGTGCAGCCCGGCGAAAGCGGCGACTTCTTCGAGAACGTGGATTGGGACAAGACCAAAGCCTTTGCGCTTGGCTTGGGCTGTATCTTCCTCAACCTCAAGGGGCGCGAGGCAAACGGCATCCTCAACGAAGACGAAGCCGAAAAGACCCGCGAGGCAATCGTGCGCGGGTTGAGCGGGCTGACCGACCCGCAGCGCGGCGCGGTGGCAGTGCGCAGCGTCTCGCGGCGCGAACAGGTTTATCGCGGCGCCTATCTCAACGAAGCGCCCGACCTGCTGGTCAACTTCTCCGAGGGCTACCGTGTCTCGTGGGATACCCCGCTGGGCGGCGTGCCGCAGGGCTTGTTTGCCGACAATCACAAACGCTGGGGCGGCGACCATGTCATTGACCCTGCGCTGGTGCCGGGCGTCCTGTTCATGAACCGCCGTTTCCGCGCCGAAGCGCCCAGCCTTGTGGACCTCGCGCCGACAATACTGAACGTCTTCGGCGTGCCAAAGAACGCCGAAATGGAAGGGAGCGATTTGCTGTCATGAATGTTTTGGTCTTGAATTTTCCCGGCGCCGAACGCGCCGCCCTGTTCGCCGACGAACGTCTCGAAAACCTGCGCCGCCTGATGGACATGGGATGCTTCGGCGCGCTTGCCGCCTCCGGCGAATGGAACGTCCTTGCCCGCCAGGAAAACCATACCCTCACCCTGATGGAATACTTCCAGCAGGCGGACAAACTCTGCGTGGACACCAGCGACCCGGTCACCCTGCGCGAAAAACTCTCGGTGGGCGATTGGGACTACCTCCAGTACACCGCCGCTTCCTCCCCCGCCGGCAACTGGTCTGCCGACGACTACCTGCGCCTCGACCGGGACTTGGGCGAAGCGCTCCAGGAACTGAGCGACGACACGATCATCCTCATCCTCGGCAGGGACTGCTTCGTGCTGGTCGCTGCCGGCAACCCCCTCAGCGGAGAGTACAGCGGCGGCTCCGCGGCAGACATTGCGCCCACGCTCGTGCAGTTGGCGGGCTTTCCGCTTCCCTCCGCCACCGAGGGCAAATCGTGGGTGGCAGGCATGGAGTTGAACAATGCTTCCGGTCTCACAGAGGACGAGCAACAGATCCTGCGGGATCGCTTGAGCGGATTAGGGTATATATAACCCGCCCTGCGCAGAACATCCTGAAGGCGATGTCTTGCGCCTGTCGAAGGGGTTCCAGGAATCAGGCAAGTCTGCTTATAGTCAAAATCTTTGGGACAGTGCATAATATTTGTCGGTTAGTGTTAAAAGGAAATGACGATGAAAAAATTCAACAAAGAGATCGCAACGGAGATTCTTTATTATTCGGTCTGGTTTGGCTTGCTGACCGGGCTGGTGGAAGGGGTCCTGCTTTTCGTCTTTTCGCGCTTCGAACTACTGAAGGGACAGATCACCTATCTCGGCTCCGGCTGGGAGGTGTTGTGGGTTGCGCCGATCTTCGACCTTTTATTGTTTCTTGCCGCCGGTTTGTTTCTGGCTTTGATCGCGCAGTTCCTTCCGCAGATGTGGGCGAAGCGATTGTCGCTGTTCGCCTTCTCCTTCCTGCTGGCTTTTTCCTGGCTTGGGATCTACCTCTCCGGCAGATTGTCCCCGGCGGCGACCCTCATCCTCGCGGCGGGGATCGGCTATCAGTTGTCGTTGTCACTGTACGAGCGTGAGAAGAGGTTCGTTCCCTTTGTAAAAAGAAGTGCAAAAGGATTCGGTATTCTCACACTTGCCCTGCTGGTTGTCATCCAGGGTGGCTACTGGATCGGGGAGCAGATCGCGGTGCGGAACCTGCCTCAGGCGAAAGAGTCCGCTCCGAACGTTTTGTTCATCGTCATTGACACGCTGCGCGCGGACCATCTATCGCTTCACGGGTACGACCGGGTTACCGACCCCAACCTTGTTCGCATCGCCAGCGGAGGCGTCATGTTCGAGAACGCCTACGCCACCTCCTCGTGGACGTTGACCGCCCACGCCTCCCTCTTCACCGGTCGCTGGCCCTACGAACATAAAGCGGACGGCGGGCGTGATCTCGATGACACCTATCCCACCATTGCAGAGGCGCTCACCGCGCGCGGTTATCGCACTGGCGGTTTCATTGGAAATTTCGAAACCGTCCCAAGGCGCTGGGGTTTTGCGCGCGGTTTTCTCCATTATGAGGATTATTATCAAACCCTTCCTCAATTGGCGGTCAGTTCGTTCTACGGTCGCTTTTTGGAATATTACGCCCTGCACAAGGTCTTCGGCATGGAATTCTCCATTGACCGCCTTTGGGCGCCCACCGTCAACCGATCCGCGCTGGATTGGATTGACCAGGATACCGAAAGACCGTTCTTTGCCTTCATCAACTATTACGACGTCCACGCGCCGTACATCTCACCGGAACGCGCCCGCTTCTCCGAATTCGAGAATCCCGGCGGGCTGGTGAACACGGACTGGACGACAGCCGACATCTACAACCCGAAGACCCCGGAGCAGGTCCAGGGTGAGATTGATGCGTACGACGGCGGCATCTATTACAACGACCAGCAGATCCAAATCCTGTTGGACGAAATGGAAAAACGCGGCGTTCTGGAAAACACCATTGTCATCATCACCTCCGATCACGGCGAGTTGTTCGGCGAACACGGGTTGTGGGAACATCACAATTCCCTCTATCGCCCGGTGATCTACGTCCCGTTGATCGTTTGGCAGCCCGGCTCCGTCCCGCAAAACGTGCGGATTGACACCCCCGTCTCCAATGCCGCCATCCCCGCCACCATCCTGGACATGCTCGGCGAACCGGCGCAGGACCTCTTCCCCGGTCCCTCGCTGGCGGAACTCTGGCGCGACCCCTCTTCCGCGGCTCGCTTCCCCGACCCGATTGCGGAAATGGCTGAATCGCCCTGGGTCAACCCCAATCATCTCTCCATCAAAGGCGACATGGTCACCGTCATATCTTCCGACTGGCAATACATCGAGCATGAATTCAACGGCGTCGAACTCTACAACCTCAAAGACGACCCCGAACAGTTGAACAACCTCGCCGTTGAACAGCCCACCGTGCTGAACCGGCTCAAACAATATTACCTGGACGCCATCGCCAAACTCGGTCTCACCTGGCCCTACGAGATCGAGAAATGATCGGAAAAGTACCGCAAGATTCATCTTGCGAAATGCCGGACGATTGCCGACCATGAATGAGCGCAAACGCAAACTGAAGTTTGCAGTACGTTTGCAGTGTCGCGCGCCATGCGAAGTAAGTGAATGGAATTCATGACAATAAAAAATAATGTTCAAACCCGCCCGAAGGAAATTTTCACTCTTGCGATTGCCATCGGACTCATCGCCGGACTTGTGGAGGGTGTATTATTTCTCTCCCTCCATCGCGCCGAACTGTTGACCTGGCGTTTGCAGAACCGCGCCATCTGGTACGAAACCCTGTGGATCGCCCCGCTGGTGGACTTCGTTCTGTTCACGCTGGCGGGGGGCTTCTTCGCGTTGGCAAGCTGGCTGTTCCCGCGCGTTCCGGTCAAAAAGATCGCGTGGTTCGTTTTCGTGTTCCTGGCTGTCTTCGACTGGGCCTTCATCATCCTGTTCGGCAGGATTTCATTGATCGCCATCCTCATCCTCGCGGCGGGGAGCAGTTTTCAGGTTTTCAATTCCTTCCTGAAACGTGAAGCCGTCATTTCACTGCAACTTCAAAAGTCATTGCCCCGGCTGGCAGTTGTGACTATTGCCCTCCTTGTCGCAATCCAGGGCGGGGGATGGCTCAATGAGAGGATCAGGATATCCAGCCTGCCCGAGGCAAATGCCGACGCGCCGAACGTGATCGTCATCGTGGTGGACACCCTGCGTGCGGATCATCTTTCCTCATATGGCTATGATCGTGACACCAGTCCCTTCATGGACAGCCTTGCCGCGGAAGGTGTCCGCTTTGAGAACGCCATCTCGCCCTCTTCGTGGACACAGCCCGTACACGCCTCCATGCTGACGGGACGTTACACGTACGAAACCCAGGCTGAGACCCAGCCCTTGGATGATACCTATCCCACCATCGGTGAGGTTATGCAAGCCAGCGGCTATCGCACCGGCGGATTCTCGGCGAACACGCTTTTCTTCACCCGCCGTCAGGGACATGGGCGCGGTTTTATGCACTTTGAAGATAATTACCAGTCCGTGCCGGATGCGTTCTTCAACTCCTCCCTGTACGGCTACATCTTTGACTTCTATGGTTTGCGGAAAGTCCTGAACTACGAGGGTGTCCCTACCCGGGTCCTTGCTTCGGATATCAACCGTTCCGTCCTTGACTGGATTGATCGGGATACCAACAAACCTTTCTTCGTTTTCATGAACTACTTCGATGTTCACGACCCCTATACACCGCCGGAACCTTATCGAAGTAAATATGCCTCGGTGCCGAACCCCGGCGGATTGGTCAACGGCTTCATGGAACGTTATGCCCCGTCACTCACGCCCGAGCAGATCCGGTCTGAGATAGATGCGTACGATGGCTCGATCTCCTATGTAGACGACCAGATCAAGAACCTTTTCGGTGAATTGGAAACACGCAGCTTGCTCGAAAACACCATCGTGATCGTCCTCTCCGACCACGGCGAATCGTTTGGCGAACATGGATTGCTCCAGCACAGCGCGTCGTTGTATCTGGACGAGATCCACGTCCCGTTGATCGTGTGGAACCCAGCCTACATCCCAGCCGGGAAAACGATTGATGCGCCCGTATCGTTGACCTCCCTCCCCTCGACCATCCTCTCGTTAGTCAATGCAAAGGACAACCCATTTCCCGGACCATCCCTTGCCACTTTGATGTTCAGTGACGAGATCCCCGCGGATTGGCCCGACCCGATCTCCGAACTGGCGAAAATGGAAGGCGCAGCCGAAGTCAACCCCTCCACGCACGGCGCGATGAAATCGGTGGTCGGCGCAGAAATGCAGTATATTCATCATGAAGCCTTTGGCGAGGAACTTTACAACTGGCGCGAAGACCCGCAGGAAACCAACAATCTTGTCAACGACCCCGCCGCCCGCGAAGCCCTGAGCGGCTTCCGCCTCTACCTCAAAACCCTGCTTGGACAGCTCTTTCAACTGCCATGACCAAACGCAAACTCACCCGCAGAGAGTTTCTCAAACTTGCCGGCGCCGGCGCAGCAGTAACAGCCCCGCTCGCCCTCGGAGGAGGAGCCTATTTTTACCGCAACGCGCTCGGAGAAGTCCCGCGCGAACGTTCCCCCTATGTCGAAATCACCCACACCGCCAGCCTCGACGGCTCCGTGCCGCTCCTGCTCATCGTGGACAAAACCTCCGCCAACCCGTTTGGGATGTACTTCACCGAAATCCTGCGCGCCGAGGGGCTGAACTGCTTCCACACGGCGGATCTTTCCACGCTCCAGCCTGAGTCGCTCCAACGCTACGAAGCCGCCATCCTGACCGAATCTTCCCTCACCCCTCAGCAGGTGGAGATATTCGCCAACTACGTCGCGCGCGGCGGACGCCTCGTCGGCATGAGACCGGCCGAGGGTCTTGAATCAGTGTTCGGCGTCGAAAGAAGCGCGGGCGTCTTCCTCGAGGGCTACCTCAAGACCGATTCCGCCCATCCTGCCGCGGCGGGCATCCAGTCCTCGTCTCTGCAAATTCACGGCGAGTCGCATCTCTTCACGCTAAGGGAGGCGCAGCCCGTTGCCTGGCTCTACGCCGACCGTGACACGCCGACCGAAAATCCTGCCATTACCCTCAATGGTTTTGGCGAGGGGCTGGCAGTTGCCTATGCCTTCGACCTGGCGAAGTGCATTGCGCTGATGCGGCAGGGCAACCCGAAATTGATTGACCAGGATAACGATGGCTTGCCGGGCATCCGCACGGTGGATAAATTCGCCGGCTGGATTGACCTCGAGCGCATCCACATCCCGCAGGCAGACGAACTGCAAAGGCTGTTCGTCAATTTGCTGATGCAATTGAGCCGCACGCCCCTGCCGCGTTTCTGGTACTTTCCCGAAGACAAAAAGTGTGTGCTGATTGCCACCGGCGACTCGCACATGAACCCCGCCAACTTCATCGAAGACGTGCTTTCCCGCGTGGAAGCGCGCGGCGGTCACTTTACCGTCTATTACGCGCCCCAAATCGTCAGCGACATCGGGCGCGCCGAACGCCTGGCGCGCTTCTGGGTCACCGACAACATTCCGCTGGCTTCGGATGTTTTGGGCAAAGAGTTCGGCTCGCCTACCCCGCTCATGGTAGATGGATGGCGCGCGCGCGGGCATGAGATTGCCCTGCACCCCTACGTGGATACCGAACTGGAGGGCGGCTGGCTCGAATACTGGAAGGAATTCACGGGTAGAGGCTACGCCCCCGTCCCGCACACCGTCCGCACACACCGCGTTTTATGGAGCGGCTGGACCGAAACCGCCCGCTGGCAGGCAACCCTCGGCATCCGCATGAACTGCGACTACTACCACGTCGGTCCATCCCTGCAAAAGAAAAACGGCGAATGGCCCAACGGTCACCTGACCGGCAGCGGACGCCCGATGAAATTCGTGGACGAGCACGGGCGCATCCTCGACATCTACCAACAACTCACCCAATTCGCCGACGAACACCTCATCCCCATGGATGTGCCCGGCTGGGGCGGCTGGCCCCAACTTACCGCACAGCAGGCAGTGGCAGCCGCCGCAGACCTGCTCGACCGTTCCCTCCACGGCGACTACTCCGCCATCTGCGGTCAATTCCACGTAGACCCCTTTCAGGTGGGCGGCGAGCCGGCGGAAAAGGCTGGCATCTTCCTCGAAGGCACACTCGACTTTGCCAGAGAACGCGGCATCCCTATCCTCTCCGCCCAGGAATGGCTGCGCTTTACCGACTTGCGCCACGACGCCGACTTTACCAGCCTCGTCTGGGATGCCGCCGCTTCTGCTCTGACCTTTCACCTGCTCCCGCCCAACCAGCCTGATTCCACACTGACAGTTCTCCTCCCCATCCGCCACGCCGAAAAGACCCTCGCCTCCGTGAACGTGGACGATGTAACAACCACCCTGGACAAACGTCTCGTACTTGGCGGCGTGGAGTATGCGCTGGTCATTGTCAGCGCACAGGAACACGTCATCCGCGCTGGGTACCTGTAGGGCAAGTCTCTGATTTGCCTTGAGCGCAGCACATCCTGAAGGTTTTCATTAAAACCTTTGGGGCAATGCATAACTGGGTACCTGTAGGGCAAGTCTCTGACTTGCCTTGAGCGCAGCACATTCCGAAGGTTCCCATTAAAACCTTTGGGGCGACATAAATGTCGCGGTACGAATAAACTGCGTAACATTAGTAAATTAAGGAGAGAGTAATGGGGACGTTCACATCGAAAAATCGGACGGCATTACTTTTACTGGCTGGCATCCTGCTCGTTTATTTCCTCGTCTTCCACAACCTCACGCGCTTCCCCGCCCCCTGGTTTGACTCTGGCTCGCACCTGCACGTACCGAAAACCCTCGTCAAATACGGCGTCTATGCCGACATCAGCAGCGAGGGCTTCCGCTACTACGGACCCACCATCGGCGTCGGTCCGACCGTCATGCTTCCCATCGCGGCGGCGTTCAAACTCTTCGGCATCGGCTTGCTGCAGGCGCGGCTGGTCATGGCATTGTATCTGCTTGCTGCCGCATACGCCTTTTTCCGACTGGTCGAACACCTGGCAGGAAAAACGGCGGCATGGATTGCGCTTGCCCTCCTGCTGTCCTCGCGCAGCATCCTGTTCCTGCAATACGGGCGGCAACTGTTAGGAGAAGTGCCCGGCATTTTTTTTATCTTCCTTGCCCTGTACCTGTGGTTTTCCCGCTGGAATCAAAACGACTGGAAACGCCTCACGCTGATCGGCTTATTCTTCGGGCTGGCGATGATCACCAAGTACCAATATTTGCTGTTCATTGCGCCGACCCTGATCCTCTCATGGCTCCTCGATAGTTTCTACTATAAAACCTCCACACACCGCAACTTCCTCATCCCCGGAATCGTGGCGGCGGGAACTTTCGGAGTCTGGCAATTGCTTACGCTCCAATACCTCGGTCCTTCCACCGCGCTGGAGAACCTGGCGCTCCTGCGCGCCTCCGCCGAAGGAGCAGCCTTCAACTTCAACCTTGCCCAACTCGACGCCAACTTCGGCGAACTGACCTCGCGCGCCGTGTACCTGGGGGCATTATTCCCCTCCCTGATCTACGGCTTCTTCATCTCCCTGCCGCGCACCCGCGAAGGACAAAAATGGAGTGTGCTTTTCCTGCTTGCCGCTTTGAACCTGCTCTGGTTCGTGGTCGCCTCCATCGGCTGGATTCGCTATGCGTTTCTCGGACTCAGCCTGGCAAGCATCTTCATCGCCCGCCTGTTCGAAGCGTTGACCGACGGCTTCCGCTTCGATTGGAGCGCCGGCTGGTTCCGCTCTCTGTTCGACGCCAAAAACGCGCCCCGCCTCGCCCTTTCCCTCTGGCTGATTGCCATCGTCCTGATTCCCTTTGGCAAAACTGTCATGGACATCGCCGCCCCGCCTCCGCCTTATGCCATGCAGATGGCAGAGTATCTCAACCAAAACGTCCCGCTCGACGCCGTCATCGAAACCTGGGAACCCGAAATGGGCTTCCTCACCGACCACAACTACCACTACCCGCCCAACGCACTGCTCGCCGTTGCCGTGGATCATGTCTATTACAACGGTGAACCTGTGCGCGATCACTACGATTTCCTCCAGATCGAAAAGCCGCCGTATTTGCTGGTGGGCGTGTTCTCGAAATGGACGGAGATTTATCCATTGGAGGAATTGATGGACGAATATGAATTGGTGCAAACATTTGGCGATTATGACTTATATCGGCGGATCGGTAGACAATGAAAAATTCCACCGCGCAGAGATTCGCCTGGCTTGAAGCGATCAAGGCAATTGCTATTTTGTGGGTATTCGTCAACCATGTGGCGGAGCCGATTTTTGGCGTCCCATTAATTGGCAATCCTCTTTCCGGGTGGCTGCCGCTTTCTGATCGAATAAGCCAATTGTATCCACTGGATGGTTTCGGGGCATGGAACATCCCACTGAACATCCTTCGTTACGTCGGCTGGTTCGGAGACCAAGGCGTGCAACTGTTCCTCATTGCCAGCGGGTTTGGGCTTACGTGGGGATTGTTGAACCGGCAGGCGGAAAAACCGATAAAGATCGTGCCTTTTTACTTGAATCGGGCGCGACGTATTTATCCGATCTGGTGGGGCGTTCACGTCCTGTTCATTGGAACCTGGTTTGTGACCGGCTGGGGGCTGTCCCTCTTCGAACCTGCGACCTGGCTGAGTTTCCTCGGTATCCGCCTCACCCCTGAACTGCTCTACTACTTTTCGCCCGCCTGGTGGTATTTCTGGCTGATCGTCCAATTGTATCTGATCTATCCTTTTCTTTGGAACGGGCTTCGAAAATGGGGCCCTCTCAAACTGTTGTTGTGGAGCAGTGTCATCGCCTTCGCCCTCCGCGGCGTCGGGCTGTTTGTTTTTGACTCATACCTGGACGCCTGGTCGAGAGGCGCGATCTTCATCACCCGGCTTCCGGAGTTCGTATTCGGGATCAGCCTGGCATCCTGGATGTTCTCACACCCTGAAGAGACGCATAAACGCTTGAGTTCCTGGCGAGCCGGCATAACCTCCATTGCTGTTTACCTGATCGGTATCTACCTGGCATTGACCCTGCCCGGCATGATCTTTGCCCCGTTCCTGTTTGGGGTTTCGATATTCGTGTTGCTGTATGCGATATTGAATAAACTCCTGCCGCTCTTCCCTCGCTGGTTGCGGGCGTCCACGGAATGGACGGGCAAACACTCCTATTCTCTGTATTTGATTCACCACCCGGTAATATTGGCGTTGATCTCCTATGGAGCCGCCATTTCCGTTGGAACGTTCGGCAGGGCGGCGCTGGCATTCATCCTGATGCTCGTCCTGGGACCGGCTTTGGAGTGGGGCGTGGATTTCGCGCAAACCAGAGTCCGCAGGCTTTGGGAGAAATTCGGGACAGTCCGCCTCCTCCTTGCCTCGGGCCTGGTCGCTGTTACGATGATCCTGATCCTCATTGGAGCAGAGTTGGCTGTGCGCCGCTTTGACCCGCAGGAGGTACGTGGATGGGGCGAACGCCCCGCCCTCGAGATGGACTCCCAATTCGGCTGGAAACTGATCCCCTCGCAGACCACCCGCCTGCGCTGGCTGAGTTACGACTACGCGGTGACTTCCAACTCGCTCGGCTTTCCCGCTCCGGAATACCCGGAACAAAAGCCCGATGACGTGTATCGCATTCTAGTCACGGGCGACGCGTTCTCCAGCGCCGAGGGCGTGGACACGGATCGAGCCTGGCCCCGCCTCCTCGAGTCCCGGTTGAACGAAATGGCGGGCGGCAAAAAAATCCAAGTGCTGAACTTCTCGATGACCGGCTATGGTCCAAATCAATATGCAGAGGTCGTCAAAGAGTTCGCGCCGCTCTATCAGCCGGATTTGATTCTTATCGAGGTCTTCGTCAACGACTTTCAAGACGCCCTATGGACGAACGAGGACTTCCAATACAACATCGGTTTCTACAACGGAGACGCGGACAGCCTTTCCTCGATACTCAAACTGGAAAGCCTGCGCTCGTGGACCGACCTCAACATCAAGCAGAAGTTGCAGGAAATCCTGCAGGGTGAACCGAACGCGCAGGGCTATTTCCTCGGTCACTTCGCCACGCTGGAACGCTCGGAATTGGAAACCATGAACTATGCCAGTGACTTCGTGAAGGAAGAGCTGGGGCAGATCCAGACCACAGCGGAGGGGATCGGCGCGCAGGTGATCCTGGTCATGGCGCCCTCCTCGGTGCAGGTCTGCTCATCGGATGAACTCGACTACTACCCGCGTCACATTGACCTTGCGGATTCGACCCGCTTCAACCCCGACCAGCCGCAGCGGATCATGTCCGAAATAGCGGAAGCGTTGGATCTTCCGATGTACGATTTGCGAAACGTTTTGTCGTCCTCCGAACAATGCCCGTATCAACCCCGTAACATGCACTGGACGGCAGACGGTCATCGCGTCGTGGCAGACTACCTGGCTGATCTCCTGATTCAAAACGGTTACGTCCCTTAGAAAAAAGCGCCTGAATACTATAATGTGACAGGCTGGTTCGCCGCCGGTTTTGTCATTTCGACGAGCCTTGTCTCGAACGAATGTGAGAGAGAAGTGAGGAGAAATCGTAAGCGCGCCAGGAAAAGATTTCCCGCTGGCACTCGAAACGATATTTTCAAGAGTCTGCGAACACTTTCTTAGTGATTGGAGAAACGATCATGGAACGAATAAGAAAATCCTTGAAACTTGCCGCTGCTCGATTGGAAACAGCG
>JABWAU010000115.1 GCA_013360875.1 Anaerolineales bacterium
CGCGCCGGCCACCGCAGGTCGTTACATCGGTTACTGGAAGTTCAAGAACGCGTCGGGTGTTTTATTCGGCATCGGTGTCAACGCCAATAAAGCCTGGTGGGTTGAGATCAACGTAACCGGTTCGACCGCCACCGGCGTTGCCTATGACTTCACCGCGAACGCCGGTTCTGCCACCTGGTCGAGCGGCGCGGGCGGGTTGACCTTCCCCGGCGCGGATGGCGACGCGAAAGGTTTTGCGCTCAAAAAGGACGCTCCCAAATTCGAAAGCGGCGTCACTGCCACAAAGCCGGGATTACTTTTCGCTCCCCAAAACATCACCAACGGTTTCATCCAGGCGCGCTACCCCGCCTTCAAAGTCCAAAGCGGCGACCGTTTCCAGGCGACCGTCGGCTGTGAGTTCGGCTCGACCTCCTGTTACGTCGCGTACCGCCTCGATTACGAAGTGGACGGCGTGATCAAAACCTTCTGGACCTTCCGCGAACGCTACGAAGGCTGGACGTATAACGCAAACCTGGACCTCACGCCCTTGGCAGGCAAGGACGTCAAGTTCATTTTGTACATCTCCGCGTACGGCTCCCCGAGTGGGGACCGCGCCTTGTGGGGCAACCCGGTCATCGTCAGGAAAGGAAGCGTCTCCACTGCCACGCCGACGGTCACAGGCACGCCTCCCACCGCCACCCCGACAAAGACCCAGCCGCCTGTCACGCAAACCGTCCCACCCTCTTCTTGCGATCGAGTGCAGTTTATTGCAGACGTGAACTTTCCCGACGGCACGGTGGTGCAGCCCGGCGCGCAGTTCACAAAAACATGGCGTTTGAAGAATGTCGGCTCGTGCGCGTGGACGACCTCCTATCAACTCGTGTTCTTCAGCGGTGAAAAGATGGGCGCGGCGTCATCCGCCAACTTCACGAAGAACGTCGCGGTCGGTGAGACCGTTGACATCTCCATGAACATGGTCGCGCCCACCGCGGCGGGTACCTATCGCGGTTACTGGATGTTCAAGAACGCCAGCGGCGCGCTGTTCGGCATCGGCGCGCAAGCCAACAAACCCTGGTGGGTCGAGATCAAAGTGACCGGCGGACCGACCGCCACGCCTCGCACTGCCACCGCCACCTCCACGCAGGGCGGTCCGCCCACCTCCACGCCGACCTCATTGCCCGATACCGGTTATGACTTTATCGCCCAAGCCTGCGCGGCGACATGGTTCAGCGGCGCGGGCGCGCTCCCGTGTCCCGGCACCAACGGCGACGCGAAAGGCTTCGTGTTGAAGTCGCCCAACCCCAGCACCGAAGCGATTCAAAACGATCCACGCGGCGGTTTGATCGTCGTTCCGCAAAACAAACAGGACGGCTACATCCAGGGCATCTATCCCGCCTTCCGTGTGCAAAGCGGCGACCGATTCCAGGCGACCATCGGTTGTGAGTCCGGAGCGACCAACTGTTATGTTGTCTTCCGCCTCGAATACCAGGCCGGCGCGGACCCGATCAAAACCTTCTGGGGTCCGTTCCTCGAACGATACGAAGGCAACGTCTTCAACGTGGACGTTGACCTGTCCTCGCTGGCTGGCAAGGACGTCAAATTCATCCTGACCGTTCTTTCAGCGGGATCGCCCGTCGGCGACCGCGCCGTCTGGGTGGGACCCCGCGTCTTCCGACCCTCAAGCGGCTCCTCGCCCACAGCCACTCCCACGTTGACGCAGAATCCAACCAGCGGCTGGGAGAATTACCTCAACACAAAATACGGGTTCGTTTTCAAATATCCGAACGGCTCATCCATCTCCAACCAGTCGGATAACGGAGCGCGCATCCAACTGCCGTTCACCGGCGGCACGAACCTGCTCGAAAAATATCTCGATGTACGCGTGGTCGAAGGAGCGAACCCGTGCAAATCCCCGGACATCGAACCCCCGACAAGCGCCGAGAACGTCACGATCAACGGCATCCAATTCCTCAAAGAGTCCGGCGAAGGCGCGGCGGCCGGCAACCGCTATGATTTCATAGCCTATTCCGCTTCCGCGAACAACAACTGCGTCAGCCTGACCTTCGTATTGCACTCCGCGAACATCGGCAATTACGCCACCCCGCCTCCCGAATTCAACAAGGCGGCTGAATCGGCGGTCTTTGACCTGATTGTCAATACCTTCGATTGGACGGACTAGCCGCTTCACCCTCACCGAAAGCCTGGTCCACGTGACCAGGCTTTTCTCACCCCCTTGAACTCCCTCTCCCGGTGGGAGAGGGCTGGGGTGAGGGAATGAATCAATGTCCCTCGACCGTCCCACTCTCCTCCTCGCCGACGACGACCCCACCATCGCCGACAGCCTCGCGCCCTTCCTCGAACGCGCCGGCTTCCACGTGCTGGTCGTCCCTGATGGCGTGAGTGCGCTCGACAAGGCGCAGAAACATCACCCCGACCTCATCATCCTCGACGTGCTGATGCCGCGCATGGACGGACGCGAGACCCTGCGCCGCCTGCGCAAAGCCGGCATCTGGACCCCCACCATCCTGCTCACCCAGGTCGGCGAGGCATCCGAACGCGCGCTTGCCCTCGAAGAAGGCGCGGACGATTACCTCAACAAACCGTTCGATCCGCACGAATTGCTGGCGCGCGTGCGCGCCGTGTTACGCAGGGCGCGTCCCGGCGAACGGTCACTCTCCGCCGCGTGGCTACTCACCGCCGAAGACCTCGTCCTTGACCGGCGCGCCCGCCGCGCAACGCTTGGAGGCAAAACGCTCGATCTGACTCCCAAGGCGCTGGCTGTCCTCGAGCACCTGATGACGCACCCCGACGAAGCCATCACACGCGAAAGATTGCTCGAGGTGGTCTGGGGCTGGGAATATCCCGCAGGCACGCGCACCGTGGATACGCGCGTGGCGGAACTCCGCCGCGCGCTGGATGACGATCCCGCGGAGCCGCGTTTCATCGAGACCATTTCGGGCGAAGGCTATCGCTTCATTGCGCCCGTGCATGGGGAAGGTTGAAATGTCCGTATTCAGGAAGTGGCGGTCATTGAGCCTCTGGTTGTTCCTGCCGGTCGGGATAGGCTTGTTCCTCTCGATCCTTGCTGGGTTCCTATTGCCGGAGGAATTTCCGTTCCTCGTCTCTGTGGATATGGGATTCACGGGCATCGTCTTCGGCATGAGCATCCGGAGTTCGAGGCTGGTCGTATTTTTGTTGGGATATTTCGTCACTCTGTTTGCTTTGATCGTCCGTTATTGGGACAGGCGCCGCATCGCGCAGGCGCAGACGATGTACGCCGATTACGTGCAGAACGAGCGGGAGAACCGACGTAACTTCATGCGCCGACTCGATCACGAGATCAAGAATCCGCTTACGGGTTTGCGCGCCGCGCTGGTCAATCTCAGGGAGGAAAAAACGGACGAGGAGCGCCAGCGCGCGGTGGGAAACGCGAACCGCGCCGTCGAACGCCTCATCCGCCTGTTGACTGACTTGAGAAAGTTATCCGAACTCGAGGAGCGCGCCATCGAACGTTATCCCGTGGACATTCCCGAACTGCTGGACGACGTGGTGACCGCCGCGCGCGTCAACCCTGTGTATGAAGGCCGCGAGGTCAATCTGCTGATTCCCAAAATCCCGTCTCCGTTCCCCACCATCACCGGCGACCGCGACCTGCTGCTTCTGGCGGTGTACAACCTCGTCGAGAACGCGCTCAAGTTCACGTCCGCGAGCGATTCGGTGGAAGTCCGCGCCATGGAGGATGGGCGGACGGTCGTCATCGAGGTGGCGGATACGGGCGCGGGCATCCCGTCTGAGGACTTGTCCAAGATCTTCGAGGAGTTGTATCGCGGCTCCAATGCGCGCGGCACAGAGGGAAGCGGGCTGGGTTTGGCGCTGGTCAATCGCATAGCCACGTTGCACGGCGGGGGTGTGGGCGTGCGCTCCAGCCAGGCCGAGCCGCGCGGCACGGTGTTTACATTGAGGCTGCCGAGACGGTAGGACAAATTCAGTAAATCACGGATTCGTGTTGTCATTGCGAGGAGGGCGCTTTTCCCGACGAAGCAATCTCTGTGCCAAAAAGGGGATTGCTTCGCAAAAACCGCTTGCAATGACGGTTGCCAGTCGTGTTGCTGTAAAACCGTGATTTACTGAAATTATCAATTTGTCCTACGAGATGTTACAAAACTGTGACATCTCTGGGACAGGCTTGTAACAACAGGGGAATAAGATTAAAGTATGAAAACCTCAGAGACCTCATTGATCAATTCAGCCCAACGCGGCGACATGGATGCGTTCAATGTCCTGGTCCTGAACTATCAGGATATGTTATATCGCATCGCCCTGCGGATCGTCCACGATGAATGTATCGCGGAGGATGCGGTGCAGGAGGCGATGATCCATGCGTTCCGCCACATCCGATCGTTCCGCGGAGGCAATTTCAAGTCCTGGCTGGCGCGCGTAACGGTCAACGCCAGTTACGACGAATTGCGCCGCGGCAAACGTCACCGTGCAATGCCGCTGGAGCAATTCACGAGCGAAGGCGAGGAGATCGAATCCCCGGAATGGATGCGGGACTCGGGACCGGGTCCGGAGGAAAGAGCCGAATCGTCCGAGTTGCAAAGGGCGCTGCATGGCTGCATCAAAGCGCTCGCGCCGGATTATCGCCTCATGGTCATCCTGGTGGACATGGAGGGTATGTCCTACGATGATGCCGCGCAGGTCGTACGAGTGCCGGTCGGGACGGTCAAGAGCCGCCTGGCGCGGGCGCGGATGCAAATCCGCAAGTCGCTTCAGGCTCATCGAAGTTTGCTGCCCGCCATCTATCAGGCGGACTTGATGCCTGCCGTTCTATAGGAAATCCTTTATGTGTATGGCGCGTGTAGGCAGTTTCCACGCGCTTTTGTATTATTGGGTGTTTTGCATAGGATGGCATAACCCGCCGTAATAAAAAAAAGAGAAGGTTCATTCCTTCTCTTTTTTGTTTTTCATTGCCGGATGCCGCCCGCTTTACTTGTCGTTGTTCTTCGATTCGGCGGCGGGTTTGCTTTCTTCCTTTTTCTCCGCCTTGTTTTCGCGCGATCCGCTCCCTGAAGGGGACCTGTGATCGGTGGCATAGAACCCCGATCCCTTGAAGATGATCTTGGTGGGGGTGATCACCCTTTTCACGGATTTCTTCCTGCATTCGGGGCAGGTCTTCAACGGCGCTTCGTAAAAGGATTGGTGGCGTTCGAATTGCACACCGCAAGAATCGCAGCGATAGGTATAAACAGGCATGACTTACACTCCTTCTTTGGAACAGCGTCGGCATTATAGCGCGCGCTCTTCGGCATGGCAAGGGGGGCGGCGTAAGAGTTTTGTTAATGGAAAGGCTGGGGAGCAGAGGCAGGCTCGAGCGGGGGAGGATGCGTGCTTCCCATCCGAAGAAAAGGATCGGGCGCGGGCGGGGTTATGGCAGCCAGAAAATCCTGCGGGTGACGAGATATTTTTCGCCGACGAGGGTAAATCCGCCGTCGTTTACAAGGAATTCGGTCGCGACATCCAACAAGGAAAAGACCACGTTGAGACCGCCACCTGACTGGGGACGGCGAATCAATAACACTTGTTTACCGTCCGGCGACCAGACGGGCGGCTCGATTTCCTCGCTTTCGACCTGGAACGCCAGGTTGACCGTGTAGGGCGGCGTAACGAGATGAAGCGCGGAACTCAACGTGCGCCCCGAATAATCGCTGACCTTTGCCGTTACGACCGCGAGCGTTTCGCCATCTGGCGACCAGGACATGCCCAGCACGCGGTTGCCGGAAATCGGGAATCTTGACGATGAATCGCCATGGATCAGCGTGAGCAGGTTGTTATTGTTTTCGTCCTGGTTTGCGAACGCGATGCGGTCGCTGGAAAAGACCGCAGGTTTGCCGGTAACCGCTAGGGTGTTGACCATGGAGCCGTCTGCGTTCGTGATGGTGAGTTCCCGAACGGCGCAACTGCCGTTTTCGCATGGGCCCGTTCCCCAGATCAGGGATGAGTCATGCGACGGGTAGAGTTCGACAGGCGGATTTCCGGTGGGTATGATATGGATCGGTTCGCCGCCGGACGGGTCGAGGAGGACAACCTGTTTTTGGTTGCCCGTTTGTGAAATGAACGCGACGCGTCCGTCGTTCATCCAGACGGCGGATTGGGGGCTATCGAGGGGAAGTTGATCGGTGAGGAGCGATCGTTCCGTATCCATGATGAAGTAGAGGTTGTTCGATTGACTGGCGAGTATTCCTTTCGAGGAATAATCGAGCAACGTCGAGCCTGTCTCCGCGAGGGCTTTCCAGGTTTGTCCATTGAGCGCGCCGTGGAAAATGCCTGTGGATTGCAATATTCCGTTTTCCCGAATGGCGATGTCGAAGAGAATGGAGGAGGCGGATGCGGCAGGCTTGGTTTCGACCGTCGAATAGGGCAGGCTGGTTATGGGGCCGGGCGCGAATGTGGGTTGAACGACATCCTCGGGCCCGGATGTCTGTTGGTCGCTGGGTTGCGCGACGGGCATGCCCTCCAGTTCGCGGCGGACCTTATCCAGCGCCTGCAACGCGGTGTAACTTCGGATGTTCCAGCCTTCCACGTTCAGGTGGAAGCCATTCTCGTCGGTCGGATCCAATCCGTGGCTGGGAGCGGATTGGACCGCGAGCCAGAAATTCCAAAGCGGAACGTCGTATTCGTAAGCAAGTTTTGCGATGGTGTAGTTGATGCTGTGGTCGCCTTCGACGTTATCCGCTTTGGTGCCGAGGATGGGGACGACTCCCTGTTCGATGTTGTATTCGATGATGCGGCGCAGGTATTTTTCGTAAACTTCCGGTGTGCGTCCCGAAAACCAGACCTCGAGACTGACGAAAGCGATGCTTGGGTTATTGACGCGGTTTTCGCACTCGATGGGGTTTTCACCCGGCAGGCAGACCTGGTTGTTCGCCCACAGAGGGGAAAGCACGGTGGCGGTGTTGAACCCGCCGCGCACGGCTTCGCCTTCGCGCCCGAACAGACCGCTGTAAACGTCAATGGTTTCCTGCAGGGACTGGTGCCCCTCCAGGAAGGAGTATTCGCCCGGTCGGTCATAGATGCCGAGGAAGGATGCTGGAACGCTTTGACAATCCCCGATCTTGGAGAATGAGCGGGGGTTGTTTCCCATCGCCAGACCTCTTTGATAGATTTCACGCGCACGCTCACTGACGGAGGGCAGGACGGGCCATTCCTTCCAGCGTTCCGGGAGGAGGCGAAGGTCGGGGGTGGGAGAGGCAGTTACCAGTTCCGCGTTCGACGCGGCTGGAGTGGCGGGGACGACCGGCAGAATCTTATCCGTCTGCGCGGTCCCGGTCACGGTAATGAGATTCGAAGCGGGGGTGGGGGGAATCGGCGTTAATGTCGCCGTTGAACAGCCTGTCAGCGCGAGGGAAAGAACGCAGACTAGAGCGAGGAAATTTCTCATTCTATAAGATCGTCTCACAACGGATGATTGAGATCCCAAAGGATGCGCAAGCCGTCGAGCGTAAGCCACGGCGCGATGATCTGGATGACATCAGTCTCCTGCGCGACGATGGCGGCGTATCCGCCGGTGGCAATGACTTTCATCGAGGGACCGAGTTCCTTGCGGAAGCGTTCGACCATGCCTTCCACCATGCACACGTATCCGAACAACAAGCCCGCCTGCATGGCGTGAACGGTGTTGCGTCCGATGACGGACGGCGGTCTTTGCAGGTCAATGCGCGGCAGTTTGGCGGCGTGCGTGAAAAGCGCCTCGGTCGCCAGGCTGATGCCCGCTGTGATCGCGCCGCCGAGATATTCGCCCTCCTGTGTGATGGCGTTGAACGTGGTCGCGGTGCCGAAATCAATCACGCACGCGGGACCGCCGTACAAATACATTACCGCCACCGCGTCGGCAATGCGGTCCGCGCCGACCGCGCGCGGGTCGTCGTATTTCACTTTGATTCCCGTTTTGATCCCGACGTCAACGATAAACGGATCTTCCTCCAGATATTCGCGGCACGCCTGCACGACCTTGCCGGTCAATTGCGGCACGACCGACGCGAGACAAATGCCCGTGAGTTCCCTGACCGTGTGATTCGCATTCTTCAGAAGCCCCTGAAATTGCAAGCCATATTCATCGGGCATGCGGGCATGGTCTGTGGCAAGCCGCCAGTGCGCGATCAGGTTGTTGCCGTCGTACAAACCGAGCGTCAGGTTGGTGTTGCCGATGTCAATGGCGAGAAGCATGGGGGAAGTATACCTGTGTACCTGTGTACCTGTCTACCTTCCTACTTGATTCCCTCGATGATCTCCGCGACCATGTCGTACTTGTGGAATTGAGGCATGACGTACACGCCTCCCGCCCACGCCTTGATCTGCTCCACCAATTCGACCGCGATCTCCACCCCGGCTTTGACTCCCTCTTCGCCTGCGGCTTCGATCCGTTTCCGTATGTCTTCGGGGATGAACACGCCCGGCACCTCGTGATGCAAAAAGTTCGCGTGCCTCACGCTGACCAGCGGCAGGATGCCCGCAAGGATGGGTTTGTCGAGCTTCCCATACCTGGCTTCGTATGTCTCCAGGACCCTGGGTCCGTCGTTCGGGTTGTAAACAGGTTGGGTCAGAAAGAAATCCACGCCCGCCCTGACCTTGCGATGCAGGTTCTTGATCTCATTATCAATATCGGGCGGGCAAAGGTTCAACGCCGCGCCGACGAAGAAGTTGGTCGGCTGACCAATGCTCGTGCCGGAATGATCCACGCCGGCGTTGAATCCCTGCTTGATGAGTTTGATGAGACCCGAGGGCACGAGGTCGTAATTATCCATCGCCTCGGGGTAATCGCCGATGGCGGTCGGGTCGCCCATTACGACGAAGACGTTGCGGATGCCGAGCGCGTGCGCGGCTAACAAATCGCCTTGCACGCGCAGAAGGTTGCGTCCGCGCGTTGGGAAGTGGAGCGTCGTCTCGACGCCGACTTTTCTTTGCACCACGTCGCACACCGCCCAGGCGGACATCCTCATGCGCGCCATCGGGGAGTCGGCAACGTTGATTACGTCCGCGCCCGCGTCGGCGAGGAGAGAAGCGCCCGCGATCAGTTTGTGGGTCGAGAGTCCGCGCGGCGGGTCCATTTCCACGGAGATCGCGAATCCGCCCGAGGTCAATTTCTGGGCGAACTTCGTCGGCTGTTCCTGTGCCGTCTCAGCCAGTTCCTCCTGCGGCAGAATGGCGATATGCGTCAGGTCTATCTTCGGGTTGGTATCCAACGCCTTGCGCATCGCCGCGATGTGTTGAGGCGTCGTGCCGCAGCATCCGCCCACGACGCACGCACCCGCCTCACGGAACGAAAGCGCGTAATCGCCGAAGTACTCCGCATCCGCAGGATACATGATGCGCCCGCCGACCTGTTCGGGCCAGCCCGCGTTGGGCTTCACCCAAAATCTTGCATTAGGCGCCGTTTGGTGCATTTGCTTCAGGATGCGAAGGAGTTGCGCGGGACCGCCCGAACAATTCACGCCGATCACATCCACGCCGGCCTCGTGGAGCGTGCGCGCCACTTTCGTCGGGTCGTCGCCGAGCAGTGTGCGGTCGTCACGCGTGAACGTGACCGAGGCGACGACGGGCAGATCGCAGACCTGCCGCGCGGCTTTGATGGCTTCCCTGATCTCGTAGAGATCGCTCATCGTTTCGATGACGATCAGATCAACGCCCGCTTCGCTCAACGCCTGGATCTGCTCCGCGAACGCTTCACGCGCCTCCTCTGCCTGCACCCGTCCGAATGGCGCGATCCTCACCCCGAGCGGACCCACATCGCCGGCGACCAGCACTTCCCTGAACGATGCCGAGACGACGCGTTTGGCGAGGTCAACGCCGGCTTTGTTGATCTCAACCACGTCGTCCTGCAAGCCGTGTTTGGAAAGTTTGAAGCGGTTCGCCCCGAACGTATTGGTAATGATCAATTGCGCGCCCGCTTCGATGTAGGCGCGATGAATTTCGGCGACCGCCGCAGGGTTGGTGAGGTTGAGTTCGTCGAAGCATTTATCGAACCCTACACCGTGCGCGTGGAGCATGGTTCCCATTGCGCCGTCGGCGAGGAGGGTTTGTGAGGAGAGGAGGTTCAGGAATTTATTCATGGTTGTCTCCGTGGGGAAGGTACACAGGTATACAGGTAAACAAGGACGTGTGTACTTGTGTATTTGTTTCCCTGTCTACACTTTACCTCATCAACTGCTCGACTCTTGATTCGCCGACGCTGTAATACTTCGCGTCCTTGTGATGCACGATGATCGCGGCGGTGGATTGTTCGGGAATCAACTGATATGCCGGGCTCAGGCTCATGCCGAGTTCGGTTGTCACAGCGGGCAACAACTCGAATACTTTCTTATGATCTTCGAGTTCGGGAATGGCGGGATAACCCCACGAATATCGCTTGCTTTGATTTTCGGGGATGCCCAGTTCGCGGCGGATGTGGTCGTGGAGATAGTTCGCGGTTGCCTCAGCCGTCTGAACTGCGAGTCCGTGCGTGAAGTAGGCTTCGGTGTAATCGTGCGCGGACTGGAGTCTGTCGAAGCGCTCTGTGGCTTCCTGCCCGACTGTCACGATCTGGAAAGCGACCACATCCAACTTGCCCGAGTCAACCGGAGCAAAGTAATCGGATAGCGCGAGATGATCGTCGTGCGGCTGGCGCGGAAAAGTGAGACGCGTCAATTCGTCGGGGGAGGCGGTGTCAATCGTCGCGGGATCGTAGATGATCAAATCGTCGCCATCCGATTGGCAGGGGAAGTAACCGTACACGCCCTGCGGGTTCAACCACTTTTCACGCAAAGCCCGCTTTGTCATTTTTTCCAAACGCTCATCGAACTGCGCTTTGAGTTTCTCCCATTCTGCCCCGTGCGCGTTCTTCGCGCCCCACGACAAGCGATACAGTTCGTTGAGGCTGAGATGCTTCAACACGATCTCCAGCGGCATGTTCCTGACGATGCGCTGTCCCCACTTCAGCGGATGATTGATCGGATCAGGCTGGACCTGTGAACGGGTCGCCGTTTTTCGATGTTCGGGCACCTGTGAGGCGCGTCCCATTTCGACCTCGCCCTCACGACGAACGCGCACCAGCAGTTCCTCGCGCTTCTCAGGGACGATAAGTTGGTCCATCGTTTCGAGTCCCTCGAACGCGTCTTTGCAGTAGAAGACTCCAGGCTCGTGGATGTTGCCATCTTCGGTGAACAAAATTCTCCTGCCGAAGCGACGATTGATCGCCGCGCCGCCGACCAATACAGGGAATTTGAGTCCACGCCGATGCAGTTCATTCACAATAAGCGGCATTTGCTTGGAGGTGGAAACCAATAACGCGCTCAACCCAATCGCAGTCGCGTTGACTTCAACGGCTTTGGTAATAATCGTCTCGGCAGGGACTTGCTTGCCGAGGTCAATCACATCGTAGCCGTTGTTGGAGAGGATGGTCTTGACGAGGTTCTTGCCAATGTCGTGCACATCGCCGTAAACCGTTGCCAGCACAACGAGTCCTTTGCTTACACCTTCTTTTTTCTCAAGATAATTTTCGAGATGCGCGACGGTTTTCTTCATCACTTCAGCGGATTGCAGCACAAAGGGCAAGATCAATTCGCCCGCGCCGAATTTGTCGCCGACCTCTTTCATGGCGGGGAGTAATACTGTGTTAAGTGTGTTTACTGCGCGCTCGTGTTGTGTGGTTCGTGAGGCTTCTGAAGTCTCGGAGACTTCGGAAGTCTGGCGTTTGATAATCTCATCAATATCCTGTTCAACGCCATCTTTCTTGCGATGCAAAATCTTCCAGTGCAGGCGTTGTTCGGCAGTCATGTCCGCGGTGGGGTCAGCGAGGATGGACTCGGATGTTGGTGTGACCTTCTCGAAATATTCGATGTATCTCTGCAAGGCGTCGGGGCGGCGGTTGAAGATGAGGTCTTCGGCGAGTTCGCGTTCCTTTTCGTCAATTTCGGCGTAGGGCTTGATGTGCGCGGCGTTGACGATTGCCATGTCAAGTCCCGCCTCCATGCAGTGGTAGAGCATGACCGAGTTCAAGACGGGTCGAGCGTGAGGAGCAAGACCGAATGATAAATTGCTCACACCTAATGAAGCCATCACACCAGGCAGGTTTTGTTTGATGAGTCGAATCCCTTCGATGGTTTCGATGGCGGAGTTGACAAATTCTTCGTCGCCTGTTGCCAGTGTAAATGTCAATGCGTCGTAGACCAAATCTTCGGGCTTGAGTCCGTGATCGTTGACGGCGATGTCATAGATGCGTTTGGCGACTTCGAGTTTTTTCTCGCGTGTCTTCGCCATACCGCTTTCATCAATGGTCAACACGATGACCGCGGCGTTATGCTCTTTGGCGAGTTTGAAAACTCTGTCGGCTTTGGCGCGGCCTGCTTCGAGATGAGTCGAGTTGATGAGACAGCGACCGGGCGCGGTCTTGAGGGCGATTTCGAGAACGTCGAGTTCAGTTGTATCAACCACGAGCGGAACGTCCACGCCCATCTCAAGTTTCTTGACGACCTTGCGCATGAGTTCGGCTTCGTCGGGGCGTTCGGTGACCGCGCAGGAGATGTCGAGGGCGTGCGCGCCGCCATCCACCTGTTCGCGGGCAAGTTCGAGG